>CALVNE010000045.1 GCA_944349515.1 uncultured Clostridia bacterium
TTTACTTCTTCTGTCTGCTTTTCCATATGCCTCAGCCCTACCCGGCACTGTTTCCGGAAGCAGGCAATGCCATAGGCAAGAATGGTTTCCATTCCTTCTTCCCTCAGCCTGGCAGCGTAATCCTTTTCTTCGATCTGCCAGGCCGCCTGCTGACAGGCTTCCTCCAGCTTCCCTTTCTCTGCATATTTCATCTCAATGACAATGCCGATCTTTTCCGGAAAGATTTCAATCATGATATCCGTATATCCCTCTCCGCTTTCCAGATTAGAAAAAACATTCCATTCCGTCTGATACCGCAGGATTCCCAGCAGAAAACCATGATAAAAGTTTTCCTTTAAATCCTTTCTGACCGCCGTGTCCCGGATGCTCACTGTCCGTTCCAGCCAGGAGGTAAAGATGCTCTCCACAACGGACGGCTCTCCCTCTTTCAGAGCCTCGCAGAACCGGTCAAGCTCCGTCGTATCCTTTCTGACTACCTCCTGCATCCAGTCCTGAATCTGGTTTATGAAAATCTCCCGAATTTCTTCGTTGGGAATCGCCAGCCTGATCCAGTTTCTCCGCCTGGGGTCCGGCCTTCCTGCCTGCGTCAGATAGCCGGTTGTGAAAAGCACGCTCCAGACGTTTTCTTCCGAAGCGTAAATATCCCGGTAGGTCAGTTCGTTTCTGATCTCCTTTAAAACCGTTTCTCCGACGATCAGCCGCTCCATCTCGCTACGGGTTCCGGCAGAAGCGTTCTCCAGCAGATGCCTTACGATGTCGTTGCTGCTGGTATTCGACCAGTAGGATTCCGGATAGAGAGATGGATCGTTTCTGCGCTTCTGGACAAAATTGACCACATCCCAGGGACAATACACGTCCACATTTCCAAAACGATATCCATCGTACCAGGACCTGACATCTTCGTAAGCTTCTTCAATTTCGTAGTAATTCAGGATATCCTTCACTTCATCGTCGCTAAAGCCAAAGTATTCATCAAACTGAACGTCTGTGATGGACAGAACATTCAGATTATTCATTCCGGTAAAGATGCTTTCCTTTGAGATACGCAGGCACCCGGTCAGAACAGCGAAATACAGGCTGTCATTGGTTTTCAGCGCCTGCTCAAACAGATTTCGGATCAGCAGAACCATTTCGTCATAGTATCCCTGTTCGTTCGCCTTTGCCAACGGTACGTCATATTCATCAATTAATAGGACTGACTTCCTGCCATAATGCCTGTACAAAAGCGACGAAAGGGTCTGCAGACTGTTCATCAGCACATCGTCCGCCATGGAAAAATTGCTGAAACTTTCTGCGGGAACGTAGATCAGCTTTCGATACATCTCCTTTTCCTGCTCCATCAGCTTTTCACTTTCAAGCAGAAAAGAAAATCGCAATGCTTCCTTTCCAATGACAGAACACAGCAAATTTCGGGCGGATGTGTAATCCGCACCATTTATGCTCTTCAGACTGATTGAAATAACCGGAAATTTTCCCATATATTCTTCACACAGCTCCGTTTGCCGGGAAATTTCCAATCCGTCGAACAAAGCTTTATTGCAGCCAATCTCCAAAAAAGATTTCAGCATACTCATATTCAGTGATTTTCCGAATCTTCTCGGTCTGGTAAACAGATTCACTTCTCCCCAGTCAAGGAGCAGATCGCGGATCATTGCCGTCTTATCCACATAATAGAAACCTTCACTGCGGATTTTTTCAAAGCTCTCCATTCCGATGGGAAGTCTTTTCTTAAAATCATTCATCGTTTTGCGCGCTCCTTTCGCGAACCATATACAGCCACGGGTCAACGGCCTCTTTTGGGGAGGATCATCCGATCCTTTCTGTCTATCTCTGATTTTACCATCCGTCGGACTGAATGGCAAACCATATTGCCATTGTCTTTTATTTTATGACAGAACTTCCTCAATAACATCCCGTTTGGCAATGTACCTATACAGATGCCCGGACAGCCAGTCCGCTTCATTTCTCTTCTGCCTTAAAAATTCTGCCGTCCTCTCCTTCAGGAACCCGATATCCGTCTTTTCTCCGACGGGAACGAGGACTACGCCGTGAATGCCCGCAGATTTCTGATTCCCTGGATTATGCCAAAAATTCCACCCACCAGACATACCTGCCCGCCTGTTTTGACGTCTGAACGATTTTCCCCACAGCCGCAGTAACATCTATCTTTTTTACCGTTTCTCCAGAGGTCTGCTGAACGCCCGCTCCGCATTTTGAACTGAATTTCGCTCCTTCCGGCAGCTTCGCTCCACATTTTCTGCAATACATTTTTTCTCCTCTCCATATGCCTTTTCTTCAGAATCCGTACCAGCGCTGTATATAGACATTGTAGCATTGCTCGTAGACAGGATTTGTCACTGTGGATTTTTATGGGAAAATTTTGACTTTGAAGCATACCAAAAGAGCACCTGTCTTTTGACAGATGCTCCGTTTGAAGAATTCAATTTATCATTTTTAATCGGTCAGGCCAAGGAGCCAGCCCCTGGCATTGATCCGGCGGATGCCGTCATACTGAGCTTTCGGATCACAGTCTTAATAACCTTGTAAGGTCTCCAGAGAAATACTGATTTTCATGGAATAAGACGAGGCTTGGAAGAAAGCTTTGGTACGCCTACGCGGAAAGTATCTCCTTCTTCATCCGTCTCATTAACGTCCAATACAGCCTGATTGGCTTCCAGCCGTGCCTGGGCGGAAAGGTAAAAGGTAACATCAGTAGCATCCCAGCCATAGGCGTTCATAACAAGCCGCTGAAGCTCCTCATAACCACGCCGGATCGCGACATCACAGGTGCGGCCATTGGTGTTAACAAACCAGAAATCCTCCGTTTCCGTCACAGGCCAGTTCAGCTTAAAATT
>CALVNE010000046.1 GCA_944349515.1 uncultured Clostridia bacterium
TAGTCTGTCCGGTCATTGCTCACATATCCATGGACAATAAAGTAATTCTCTACTGCGATCTGGACATTGTATGCCGGCTTTAGCTGTCCGTTCAGCATATGGTCTTCTTTCATCCGCATGAATGTTGCTTCCAGATCTGTCTTGGAATAGCTGTTGCGGTCTTTCCCCATGATCTCAAAACATTCCTTATATTCCATCAGGCGGGTCCCGCATTCTTCCAGTTCCTCGTAGAGCTTCTGGATCTCCGGCTTATGTTTTCCCTTTCCAAAAACGAACCCGATCCCTTCCCCTTCTGCAATCCGCATCAGATTCTTCTGCAGTTTCAGGATCTCAAGAGGGGAACAGTGATCGATCTCAATGATCGTGTTATTGGAAATCTTCTTATGCTTTGTTAGTTTCCGTTTCCTGTTTTCTTCGATGACCCTGCGGACTTTATCCATTCCTTCGATCACGAACATATGAGCATTTCCAAAGACGTATTTGGGACCATATCCATTCTCAAGCAGAAAAGCATTGTACTTTGCGTAAAGGGAATCAATGGTGTCCAGCAGATTGGCAAGATGATAATTAAGGTTGCCCCGCCAGACAAACGTATATCTGTTTGCATTCGCTTCGATCTTTGTTCCATCGATATAAAGCTCTTTCAGAGTGATTAGCCCTTCCTTTTCCAGACGGCGCATGAACTGATAGTTCAATTCATCCAAAACTTCGCCTGTCAGTTTTTTCCCCTTAAAGTCATAAAAAGCATCTCTCTGAGGCTTTTCTCCTTTGGTCAGCCAGATAAAAGCAAGATCTCTCTGGCATAAGTCTACAATACGGTCAACAGCCCTGACTCCGCGCATGTTTGCGTAGGTAACAACAGCATACAGCATGATTGGGTTATACCCGGTTCTTCCCTTATCTGAATAGCAGGCCAGCAGGCCCGAAAAATCTAATTCCTCCATCACATTTTTTAGGGTATAGACTGGATCATCATCAGGTAAACTCAATTCGAAGAAACTGAAGTTAATTTTCTGTTGCCCAATTTCAAAAAAGTCGTTATAATATTCCTTGGTTAGCATAGTTCCATTATAACATGGAACGGAGAGAAAGATGGCTGTCGTTAGTCATCTTTCTTTCTTTTTAAAGAATAAATTTCAGGGGCAGGCGAGACTCATAGGAGTCACGCCTGCCCCTGCTTGGAACTATCTATTTCCCGACAGCCCCTTTCATATAGGTGTTTGCTTTTATGCCGGTTTCCAGCCGGAGACCTATTTGTGGGCATTGAGTGAATCCCGGCGCAGGTCGTCTTGTCCGGCTAACTCTTCATGAGGTCCTTCTGCATGTAAAATAGAGTAGCTCCATATATGATGACGGTTTGTTTTTACCGTCTCTCATAAAGCGGGATTTTCTGCCGGATGTTATCCATATTCAGGTCGATAGGGTTTCTTCCTCTATCAGCTTCCGAATCCCATCTATCAGGCTGTTCATATCCATTCCGCTTCTCTGGCTCATATCCGAAATTGTAACCTTGCCAATCATGACCTTGCCAATCGGTGAGTTCAGGAGACTGAACTTCGGGTTGATTTCGGCAAGACGGGTTTTCAAGCTGGGATATGCCGACACAATGTCCTTCAATTTTGTATCTCGGTTTAGTTCCATCGTATGCACCTCACACTACCTTGATATCGGGATTCTTTTCGCCGAACTTTTCTCTTAATCCGTTGCAGATCTCATCACGAGTGATATCCTTCTTCTCCGATTGCTTTATGAACTTATACGCTGCAAAAAGCGTGGATGGACCAATCTCGGAACTGAAATATCCAATCCCCTGGTTCCACGCAAGCAGCTCAAAAACATCGTCCAGTGCAGCACTGTCCAGGCCGTGGATGTATGCCTTGACCAGTTCCCGCGTCGCCTGCCGCATTCGGCCAGCACCTACTGCATTGGCAAGGGAGAGAAGCAGTCTTGTTTCATAGGGGAGATGGCGCTTTTTATCGTTCCAGGTGAGATCCCAAAAATTCACGGCGATATCCGCGAGGTCTTTATCGATGATCGGGAAGTTGGTAAGAGCCGCCGGCCTCATGGCGATATCTCCCGCGTCCTTTTTCTCTTCTATACGATAAAAGTATACATGATACTCGTCTGCGGCGACCTGATCTGTGAAACGTTCAAAGCCGAGCTGTTCCATCACTTCGTAAAGAGGGATCGGTTCAAAGCTTTGAATGATATGCAGTCCCTCGTGAACAGGGAGCTGCTCCGCCCGCTTCTTTAATCCGGGGAAGAAATTGCCTGAAATCCCTCTTACGTCTACAACCTGAAACTCGTTTGTTTTGTCCTTCCAGTTTTCATAGCTCATTTTTCTTCACCTCGTCAATCAATGATTTTACCGTCTGTGGATATGGTGACCACTTGCCACGGAATAAATTTACCGCTTGCCTGCAATGCCTGTTGCGCCGCATTCTGGATCCCGCCGCAGCAGGGAACCTCCATACGCAGAATCGTCACAGACTGAATGTTGTTGTTTCGAATGATTTGTGTCAGCTTTTCCGTGTAATCCACGGCATCCAGCTTCGGACAGCCGATCAGCGTTACTTTGCCTTTCATGAATTCTTCGTGGAAGTTACCATAAGCGTAGGCAGTACAATCGGCTGCAATCAGAAGCTTCGCTCCGTCGAAAAACGGCGCGTTTACCGGCACAAGCTTGATCTGGACCGGCCACTGGGCAAGCCGGGAAACAGGCTTTGCAGAAGTTGCCGGAACCTCCTCCTGGGCTGTTGTCTTCATCATTCTTACTCTTGAGCCTGGGCAGCCTCCGTTATGGTGGGAATGCTCTGTATGGTTCATTGTCGTTTCTCCTTTCTTTTTCTGGCGCTCTTTTACGGCCGCTTCATCATAGGCGTCGGCTTCGCGCTCTTCAAAAGAAATGGCCCCCGTCGGGCAGCTGGGAAGACAATCTCCCAGGCCGTCGCAGAAGTGTTCCCTTACAAGCTTTGCCTTCCCATCAATGATGTCTATTGCTCCTTCGTGGCAGGCTGTTGCGCAAAGCCCGCAGCCGTTACATTTTTCTTCATCGATCCGAATGATTGTTCGAAGTTCTTTCGCCATGTTCATCCGCCTCCTTGATTTTCTAAGCTGATTATAGTATCATTGGCAGAGAAAGTATGTGGTTATAACCACGTTTTTAAAAAGGAGGTTATTTTTTGAGCCACAGCGTACTCCAAAACAATCGGCTCTTTCTGGGCATGAATCCGGAAGAAATCGATACTGCGCTGCATGCCCTGAACGCCAGGTATCAAACCTTTGAAAAAGGGCAGATAATTCTTCATGCCGGAGGACAAACGGATTGTGTATGTATCGTGATCTACGGGAGCGTCACCATTGAAAACAATGACATATGGGGCAACCGCACCATCTTGAATATCATAGATTCCAATGACTTTTTTGCCGAAACGTATGCCATTTTAAAAGAAGAAACCATGATGGTTGACGCGGTAGCCAACGAGCAGAGCCGGATTATGTTTCTGCGGATAGGCAGTTTATTGGAAGGCGGATTGGAACCGGAGCCTTGGTCGAATAAATTAGTCCGAAACCTTCTGATGATCTCCGCAAACAAAAATCTTATGTTATCCAGGCGTTCTTTTCATATCTCTCCCAAGACAGCAAGGGGGAGGATCATGGCCTATCTGAACTCTGTTTCCTTAAAAAAACGCAGCAGGACTTTTGACATTCCATTTGACCGGCAGCAGATGGCAGATTATCTGAATCTTGAACGGACGGCGCTGTCGAAAGAACTTGGGCGTATGAAACAGGAACAGATTATTGACTTCCAAAAGAACCACTTCAAAATCCTTCCGTAGAGTCCGTAATACAGAAAAATATGTTATAGAGACAGAACCACAATAGGAGAATATTATTGGATGGACCAAAAAAGAAAATTAGTCATACAAGGCGGAGGTGTCTATTTGAAAAAAGCTGTGCGTGTTCTTATTGCAGGGGCCATCATAGCCGCTGTTGCGGTTGGATTCTATTTGATCGGCTACAAAACCGCATATGACAGGATAGAAGAAGGCAGTTCTGGGCAGGCAGTCTTGCCTCAGACTTTTTATGCGGAAATTACAGACATCAGCGGAGAGCTTTTTACGGTAGATGGACTTGAGATCAATGACATCAATTTCCGTGGCGCTTTCACCTTTTCAATAGCCACGGAAACAGAACTGGTATGGCGTGGCAATAAAATGCGGTTGGACGAGTTCAATATAGGTGACACAATAGCGATAAATTTTACGGGTGCTGTCCAGGAGACATATCCCGGCCATATTCAGGATGTTGTCCGCGTGCAGCTGTTGGACGATGAGAAGTAGGGAGGCGCAATTGGGAAACGGGAACCACAATTCTGATGATATCATCGACTTAGCGCATAAAATGCCCATTCACGTCAATGTGTGGATGGGCATTTTCATATATAGATGTTTGTTTTTATGCCAGTTTCCAGCAGGCATCCTCTTTACGTGTGTTGAAGGAATCTGCATATGCCCCAGTAAAGATATAGCTCCTATTTTTTCAGCATATCCCGAACAGCCTGGGGCGTACTACCA
>CALVNE010000047.1 GCA_944349515.1 uncultured Clostridia bacterium
CATTGACGCCCTCCGTAAAAAGTATATCATATGATCGCGTTAAAATCAAGATTGCTCTATTTACAATAGCTTTCAGGCAATAACGACCGTGAGCCGAAAAACAGCTTCGGGAGCCCTTTACTATATCTGCGCTTGTCAGAAAAACTTTTATTCGCAATATCCAAAACAAGTGAGTTCAAAAACAAAAACTCTGCCGTAATGCAAAGGTCATGATATTGCTTGGATAAGGGTTCGTAGCCGTGCGGCTATTGCCGGCAAGGATCGTCGTATGCGCATTAGTATACACTTTTTGCAATATGGAGAATTTATAAAACGCTTAACTCGCAATCAGGCTTTAAGAAGAAATGCGCTCGTCAAAACAAGCGAGGTCGTTTCAGCGGACACAGGGGAGTCGTGAGGACGAGTAAAGCGAGGACGGAATAGCGCGGACCAAGGGTAAAAGGTCTAAGGAGTGGGCGGTTAACAGTAAGCGCGTCACGCGATCGATATCCGTTATAGTAACGGAGCGGAGATCAAGGCAAAGTGCGGGACAAGAAAAAAGGGAGCGGCGATGTGCCGAACTCCCTTTTTTGGATCGCTTCAAGCCTGAGCTCGAAGCGTTGGTGGAGAAGTAGTAACCTAAAACGAATATTTATAATCTGTCTTTAATCAGTTTTTCTATTTGCTCAACCGATAACATTCTACCCATAGTGACAACTTTCCCGTCAATTACGAGCGCGGGCGTTGACATAACGCCGTATTTCATAATTTCCATTGTGTCGCTGACATTTACGGGTTCGTCAATACCGCAGTTTTTAGCCGCAATAACGGCGTTTTCGTGGTTTTGTTTTGACTTTTTGCAACAACTTCCCAATGTGATAATTTTCATAATATACCTCCAAAATTTTATATGAATAAGAAATTTAGTGCGTTAAAGATAAACCCGATAGCGATAATACCGATAACGACTATAAAGATAAACCAAAATAAAAGTTTAGGCTTAACCGCTTTTGACAGCATAATAAGCGACGGCAACGAAAGAGCGGTAACGCTCATCATAAACGAAAGTATAGTACCAACGCCAACGCCTTTTACAAACAACGCTTCCGCAACGGGTATAGTGCCGAATATATCTGCATACATAGGCACGCCGACGAAAGTTGCCACAAATACGGAATACCATTTATCCTCGCCAAGTACCATTTGTATCCATTCCGTAGGAATAAAATTGTGTATTGCCGCACCGATGCCTACGCTGACAAGAATATATATCCATACTTTTTTAAGCGTTCCGAGCATTTGGTCTTTTGCATAAATTAAGCGGTCTTTTCTAGTAAGTTCTACACCTTCAACTTCGGCAATTTCGCCCTCTAATATAAAATCTCTGACGTGTTTTCCAACGCCCGTTTTTTCTATTATCGTACCGCCTAATATTGCAAGTACAAGCCCGACAACAACATATGCGATAGCAATAGGAAAGCCGAATACGCTTGCAAGCAAAATAAACGCGCCTAAATCAACCAAAGGGCTTGAAATAAGGAAACTAAACGTAACGCCGCTTGACAGTCCGGCACGGGTAAAACCCATAAAGATAGGAATTGACGAACAAGAGCAAAACGGCGTAACAGTACCGAGCAACGCACTAACGGCGTTTGCGCCTATGCCGTGAAATTTGCCGAGAATTTTTTTTGTTCTTTCGGGCGGAAAATAACTTTGAATATACGATATAAGAAAGATTAAAAGGCACAGCAATACCATTATCTTTATTGTGTCGTAAATAAAAAATTGTATTGCGCCGCCCCAACGGGTTGACATAAATTCCTCGCCGAACATACCCGTAAACGCCATTCCTAAAAGCATATTCAGCCATTTCATACCAAGTATTTGGTCGGTTACAAAATCGCCCAACACTTTTATTCCGTTTATGCCGTCCACAATAGCGGCAATTCCTATTGCAAGACCTATTGCGAATAATATGCTAATAAGAATGACAAGTTTTTTATGCCTTGCAAAAAAATCCTTTTTCTTTACAGGCTGTATCTCTTGCGCAGTATCGGTTAAATTTTCCGACTGTTCGACTTGCTCGTTTTCAATCGGCTTATTTTCCGTTTGTTCTGTCTTTTTGTTGCAACAGCACTTACATTTCATAAAAACACTCCTTAAATTGATTTCTGTTTATATCAATACTTATCTATATGATATGTAAAAAATAAAAGCGACTAATCGCAATTATTCTTTTTACATTCGCATGTTAGATTACTATTACATTTAGTATGCCCCAAATATGTTAAAAGTTCGTTTAACTTATCGCAATTTATGGAATAATAAGTCCATTTCCAATCTTTTTCGGAAACAACAATTCCGCAATCGCACAGTATTTTCATATGGTGGGAAAACGTAGGTTGCGTTATATCAAATTTTTCAATCATTTTGCAAGCGCACAATTTTCCGTTACGCAACATTTCAAATATCTGAATGCGTGTGTCCTCGCCTAATGCTTTTAAGATTTTAGTACACTCTAATGCGTCCATATTGTCCTCTCATATTTACAATTATCTATATTATACATATCATATAGACGGTTGTCAATCAATTTTATGCAAAAAAATTAAACTTTGGCACTTTGGCGGGTGCTTGAATAAACGAGCGGCTCGGCTACGCCTCGCCGTTCAAGCACCCGCCACAAACAAAACAACAAAAACGAAACTCAAAGGCGCACGGAAACGGGCGGTCGCCGCTGAACCGCTTGGCGATCCGCCCTTATTCTCCGTGCGGCATTATTTGAGTTTTAACGCCTTTTTGTATACCGTCGGTATTTGTATATCGGCGGCATTTTTCTTTGGTTACTTACAACAGAGTGTCGGAAAAGTATCCGTAAAGTGTCGGTTTAGATACGGAAAAGTATACTTTCACCTACTCACACTTTACTAAATAATTCGTATACAATCTTAATTGCTAGACAATCGGTCAAAGCACCGCTTAAAAGAAAATGCAAGCCGAGTTGTAAAAAATTTGTAAAATTTTCATTTTAGGGGGTTGATTTTTGCCATTTTCGAGCCTATATATTGAGGGGTATTTTTTTACCGCTCAAAAACAAACGAAAAGGAGGTGTAAAAATGCTGAAAACAGAACTCGAAATTGTTACAGTCGGAACACCGGATATTGCGATGTTATCCGAAAACGAACAACGGATTTTCTTTGAAACAATATTTGCAAGAGTTTTGGAATTAGCGAAAGAAAGAAAAGAAATGTAAAGTAATGAAATGAATTGTAATGTATTGAAACGGAAATGGAATGACATGTATCGGGGCGCAACTTATTACGCCGCCCCCTATGAAATAGATAATCGAATAAAGACCGAAACGAATTAAACGAAAAAAAAGTAAAGAAAAATAAAAGAGCCAAAAAGCAGGCGTTTAAGATTTCCGAAAAGTAGCGGAAACACGCCGTAAAGCAAAGGGCAAAGTATAAAGCAGGAAAAGACTTGTTTTGTATTTTGTCCTTTTTCTTTTTACCAAAATACAAACCACAAGGAGAACAAAAAAATGGCATATCAAGATAGCAAAGTATATTTCGACGGCGGTCATTATATCGCCGTCCCAAAAGAGAATTTTCCGAGCCGTAAAGGTCGGAATACTCCAAAGAAAAACAGTCCGCAGACGGATACGAAAAAAATCAAGTTTGAAACAGCGTATGCGGAAAGTCAGGCATTGCCAAAACGTGAGCGAAAGCAGTACATTGAGGAACAACTAAAAGACGAATTTGCCACCGCAGAACAGACAAAGGAATACGTCAAACAGCAGACCGAACGCAAGAGAAACAACGCTTACAAGCGTTATACAAGACTATGGCGCAAAGTATATTTGCAAGGCACTTGGAATTTCTTTGTGACTTTTACTTACGATAACGAAAAACACACGGAGAAAACCTTTCAAAAAACGCTACGCAATACCCTGAAACACCTTGTGAGCCGTAAAGGTTGGAAGTACATAGGCGTATGGGAGCGTTCATCAAGCGAGCGATTACATTTTCACGGGATATTCTATATCCCCGAAAACGCTATGGTCGGAGAACTGAAACAAGTCAGCGATTACAGTACCAAACAACGCCGTATACAGACAACCTATCAGAACACACACTTTTTACAAAAATTCGGCAGAAACGATTTCAAAGAAATAGACAAAAACGAAATTGTGCAATCTGTCCGTTACTTACTCAAATACATAGAAAAAAGCGGAGAAAAGTTGGTATACGGCGGAAATTTACCGACTTATTTTAAGTCGGACATTATGGACGAAGATATTGCTTGCTCTATCGGAGTAGACGGCAGAAAAAAGTTGCTATTTGACAATTTCGACTGTTGGGACGAGGGTTGCCTTATCGGTAAAGTCAGTCCCGAAACCATATCGCAGTTGCGTAAATGCAACTAAATCATTTTGTCTTTCGGCTTGCGGAGCGTAAACGAAACCGCCCTTTTTTGCAAGGGTAAAGTGCATTGCTTATCGCAACCCTTGCAGAAAAGGAAAAGGCGGTATAAGAAAGCAACCATACAATGCGTTTTCGTTTGATCGCCCCTTGTCGAAAGACAAAAAATTCATTTCAAAGGAGATTAATAAATTATGAAAACAGCAGTCATTTATGCCCGATACAGTTCGGACAGTCAGACGGAACAAAGCATTGACGGACAACTGCGCGTGTG
>CALVNE010000048.1 GCA_944349515.1 uncultured Clostridia bacterium
CGCCAATAGATGAGGCGGATCTGCTCCACAAAAACCCGTTTCAACGTCGGCGTGATGTCAATATTCTCATAAAATTTTTGCTTCGGAATTCGTTTGCCGAACTCAGTCGATGCAGGAAAACCGAACATGAGCAGCCCTCCTTATTTCACAACAAGGAAACAGATCAGCTCGAAATCGTCCAGCCCCGATACGGCTGAAAGCAGCGCGGTCGTACCGCCACTCTTGAACAGGCTGTCGATGTCGCTCTCTTCCTTTGCGTCAATGATGGAATTGATTGCTTCGGAGAGCAGCTCGGAGACTTCGCCCATCTTGCGGCCATCGTCCGTTTCCCGATTAAATTTTTTGCAAAGCTCCATCACCGGCTCACTCTTGCCGCGGCAGAGCAGCCGCATGGTGTCCAGCAGCTTTTTCGGGTTCAGATAGTCGCAGACGATCTCACCCTCTTCGCTGATGTAAACCATATAGAAGGGGTGGATGCGGTTGCGGTTGTCGATGTTCACGCTGTCGTTGATATTTCGCAGCACAAAGATGACCCCAGCAGGCGCCTCTTCCGCTTGCGGGACAACCGTATGCAGACCCTTGGGGGCTGTTTCAATCTCTTCATGATGCTTGATGTATTCCAGCAGGTCGAGGCGGAACTCGTTCAACCCCAAATCCATGATGGAGATTCCATTGCCCATATCCTCAATGTCCACAACTTCCTCTTGCAGACGCTTGAGCTGCGCGCGGCGGTATTCGAGGTCGCCTTTTTCCTCAGCGTTGATCAGGTCATCGTCGCCGGTGGAAGTCATAACCGTGATCTTCATGCGGGTTTCCACACGGGCTTTCAGATTGATGTACTCATCCAAATCCATATCCGGCCAGAAGTTGACAAGCTGAATATGCTCGTTCTTACTGCCGATACGGTCGATTCGTCCAAAACGCTGAATGATACGGACAGGGTTCCAGTGAATGTCATAGTTGATGAGATAGTCGCAGTCCTGCAAGTTCTGACCTTCGGAAATACAGTCGGTGGCAATCAAAATATCAAGCTCGTCCTTGCTTCCGGGCATCAGGACAGATTTACCCTTCGAGACCGGGGAGAAGCAAGTCAGCACGGTATTGAGGTCGGCGCGGAGCTTTGAAATGGTCGTCTTGCCATCCACTGTGCCGGTGATTTCAGCCGTTTCCAGACCGAATTTCTCTTTGGCAAACTTGCTGACATTCGCGTAGAGATAATCCGCCGTGTCGGAAAAAGCGGTGAAGATGATGATCTTCCGATTGCCGGGGTTGATGGGATGTTCGATTTTCTTGCGGATCAGGTCGAGCAGGGTTTGCAGCTTGGTGTCATGTTCCGGTGTAATATCGGCAATCATGAGTGACAACAGTTCCAGATTTTCTGCATCCTTTTCCAGCTCCCGCTTCCATGAAACATAGTCCATGTCGGCAAGGTCAATTTTAACTTTCTTCCCCACAGAAAAATAATCGGTGTTCTGGTCGTCATAATCGAAGTCCTCAATATCCGTGATTTCTGTCAGGTCGAGGACGAGGTTGCCGGACTGGTAACGGTCAATCGTTCCAATGGTGCTGTCAATCAGCATTTTGATACGGTCTATGGTAAGCCGGAAGGAATACACCGAACTTTCCAGCCGCTTGAGCAGATTGATGCTCATAAGCCTGCGGATGCCTTCCTCGCGCCCCTGCTGCGTCAGGCTTGTCCCCTTGTGGTGGGTCATGTCGATGTATTTTGCCATTCTCGAGGGCATGATATAGTTGGACGGGGTGTAGATCGTCAGGTTCAGGGACATCAGCAGGTTATAGATGTCGTTATAGTTGATGGCATCGTTTAGGTCCGTGAGCCTTGGGCGCAGCGAAACCGGCGGAAGCCGCTCAGGGAATTTGCCGATTGCGGAAGTGTTATAGTATTTCTCAATGTGCTTACGGGAACGGGCGATTGTCACGCTGTCCAACAGCTCAAAGAAATCAAAGTCGAGCGTTCTCAGAAGCTCGTCCGTTGTGCGTTCCTCAGCGGGCAGTTTGCACCACGCATTGTAAGCCTTCTGTGCCTGACGGAAGATTTCATCAATGCTCTTGGTCGTTGCAAGTTTCTCATTGATCTGCTTTGGATCACCCTCATAGGCAAGCGCAAGCTGATTTTTCAGGTCGATGAATTTGTTGTTGACAGGGGTGGCAGAGAGCATCAGCACCTTCGTCCGTACACCCGCCCGGATGACTCTGTTGAGCAGTTTCAGGTAGCGGTTTTCCTTTGCCTCTTCACCGGAAACTTCGCCGCCGTTGCGGAAGTTGTGGCTCTCATCAATGACCACCAGATCATAGTTTCCCCAGTTCAGGCGGTCAAGGTCGGTGCCGTTGGACTGCCCGTGTTCCCGTGAGAGGTCAGTGTGATACAAAACATCATAACGAAGCCGGTCCTCAGCAATGGGGTTATTGATATAATTGCCCTTATAGGTATTCCAGTTTTCAGACAGCTTTTTGGGACAGAGAACAAGGACAGACTTGTTGCGGTTCTCATAGTATTTAATGACGGCAAG
>CALVNE010000049.1 GCA_944349515.1 uncultured Clostridia bacterium
ACAAATAGTTCGCAAACTAATTGTGAAAACTCTGACAATGGGAGTGGGAACAGATCTTTCGTGCTTTCCGGCATGCCTGCGCAATGCAGCACATGGTGGTTTTCATCCAAAATCAGCGAACCGTTCAGCAAGCTGTATGGCGCATTAAACGGCAGCTGTGGGACGTATATTTCAATTGCGTGTGGTGCGCGGCCGGTCGCCAGCGCGAACCGTCCCCCCTCTTCCGTGAAGTACCGCAGCGCCTGCTGGTTTTTTCGTGAAATACGGCGGCTGCTATCAAGCAGCGTGCCGTCCATGTCGCAGGCAAGCATCATACCTTCAAACTTTTTCATTGCATTTTCTCCAATTTGTTGAGTATATCGGTAAAATACGATGGTAACGGCGCAAAAAAGTTCATGATGTCACCGGTTTTCGGGTGACACAGCGTCAGCTTCGCAGCGTGCAGACATTGCCCGCCAATATCCGAAAACCGGTCTTTTTTCAGCCCATAAACCGGGTCGCCGATGATAGGATGGCCGATGGAGGCCATATGCACACGGATCTGATGGGTCCGTCCGGTCTCCAGACGGAACGCCATATGGGTATAGCCACGGTAGCGTTTGAGCACAGTATAATGCGTGACCGCTTCGCGTCCGCCTTCGACAATCGCCATTTTCTTGCGGTCGGTTTTATGACGCGCAATCGGTTTATCGATCGTCCCTTCATCCAGCCGCGGTGAACCGATAACAATTGCTTCATATCCGCGATGGGCGGTATGCGCGGCGATCTGCGCCGCAAGGCTCTGATGGGCGGTATCATTTTTAGCAACCACCAACAGCCCGCTGGTATCCTTGTCGATGCGGTGCACGATACCCGGTCGGTGTTCGCCGTTGATGCCGGAAAGGCTGTCGCCGCAGTGGTACATCAGCGCGTTGACCAGCGTACCGCTCCAGTTGCCGGCTGCCGGGTGCACAACCATGCCGCGGGGTTTGTTGACCACAATAATATCTGTGTCCTCATAGACGATATCCAGCGGAATATTTTCCGGCGTGATATCAACTTCGCGCAATTCCGGAAGCTGTACGGTGACTGCCTCACCGCCTGTGAGCTTATAGTTTTTTTTCAGTGGTTGCCCATCGCAGGATACGGCTTTTTCGGATAGCAGGTTCTGCGCAGCAGAGCGGGTCAATCCGCCGATTTGTTCAGAAAGCCAGCTGTCGATCCGTTTCCCCGCCTGATCGGGCGATGCCATTAAAACAATCTCATTCATGGCTTTCCGGCTCCGTTTCCGGCTGTTCCACAGACGCTTTTTCCTCAGGCACTTTGTCTTTGTGCTGGAACATAAAGTAGATCACAAACAGCACGCCACCGACGCAGATAAAAATATCCGCCACATTGAATACCGGGAAATGGATCAGACGGAAGTCAAACAGGTCAACCACAAAACCATGTATCACACGGTCGATTGCATTCCCCAGCGCACCTGCGGCAACCAATACGAGCGACCAGCGCCCCAAAGCAGTTTGAATATAATCTATCCGCAGGACGATAAAAATAACAATCGTGATGATGACGGCAAGCGCCACGAAAATCCAACGGGAGTCAAACTGTGCGAGCAGGCTGAATGCTGCGCCGCGGTTTTCGACATAGGTCAGATGGAATACATTTTCAATCAGCGGAATGGTATGCTGCGCCTGTAAACTGGTGAGCGCCCAGTATTTGACCACCTGGTCGAGCACAATCATCACAAGCGCGGCAATGATATATAACGGCATATTTCGAAAAACTCCTATCGCTCAAAAAGGGGAACAGAATGCTCTGTTCCCCTTCCCTTTTTCTTTTAGCCAACAACCTTGGCACAACGGGCACAAAGTGCGGGATGCTTTGCATCCGCGCCCACGGACTTGGACTGCTTCCAGCAGCGCAGGCACTTCTCGCCGGCTGCGCGGGAAACCGCAATCTTGAGGCCGGGGAAATACTCGCTGTCCATGCCTTCGCCTGCGCCGGAGACAACCTCCAGTTCAGAAACAATGCACAGGTCAGCCAGATCCTGCCCGCAACCATTCAGGAAAGCAGCGGCTGCGTCATCTGCATAAACCGTTACGCTTGCTTCCAGCGGCTTGCCGATGGTCTTTGCATTGCGTGCACCCTCGAGCGCCTTGTTCACGTCATCGCGGAATGCAGCGAGCTTCGCCCACTTCTCACGCTGTGCCTCATCGAAGGACAGCGCCTCGTCGACAGAGGGCATCTCGTTATAAGCCACGTTGCGCACATCGTCCTCCGCCGCATGCGGCATTGCCTGCCAGATCTCGTCTGCGGTGAAGCATAGGATCGGGGACAGCATGCGTACCAGCGCACTCAGGATCTGATACATCGCAGACTGCGCCGAACGGCGGCTCAGGCCGGTGGTATCATCGCAGTACAGACGGTCCTTGATCACATCCAGATAGAAGTTGGACATATCCACTACGCAGAAATTGTGGATCGCATGGAACACGGTGTGGAACTCGTAAGTCTCATAGCCCTCGCGCACCTTGGCGACGAGGTCATTGAGCTTCATCAGCGCCCACCGATCCAGCTCGGGCATATCCGCATAAGCAACCAGATCGGCCTTGGGGTCAAAATCAAACAGGTTGCCGAGCATATAGCGCGCGGTGTTGCGGATCTTGAGGTAGTTCTGGGACAGATGCTTGAGCATGTCCTTGGAAATACGCATATCCTGACGGTAATCCGAGGATGCAACCCACAGACGCATCA
>CALVNE010000050.1 GCA_944349515.1 uncultured Clostridia bacterium
CACTTACATTAATAATGGGATTATATTATTTTATTAAAAATAGAAAAAAAGGGAAGAAGGATTCTTTAATACCTATATTAATGATTGTTATTGTTTTCTTAAGTATTTGGAATTATGTAGAAATACCTGATTTTCTTGCAAAGATAACACTTTTATATATGTCAAAACCAGCTAGAACAGTTACAGCTGTTGGATTTGCTTCTTGTATATTAATGTTTGTTATTATAGCTAATTATTCTAGAAAAATTGAAGATAAAAAAATAGTTATTAAAGACTTATTACTTGCTTTAATAGTTTTAATTCCAGTGTTATATTTTGTAAAAGAATATTGTTCATTTATTTCAATTCCACTTTTATTAGTAATTGCAGTGCTATATTTCATTATCTTTTACCTATTTATTAGAAATGATATTAAAGCTAAGAAAATATTATGTATTATTATTGTATTAGTATCTTTATGTTCAGGAGTTTTGGTTCATCCATTATCAAGAACTGTAAATGCTGTTTATGATAAGCCTATCGCTAAGGAAATTCAGAGTATTGTAAAAAAAGATCCTGATGGTTTATGGGTAAGTGAGTTTATTCAAGCGGCTAATTATGTTCATGCAAATGGAGCGAAGACACTTAATTCAACAAATTATTATCCTAATTTTAGTTTATGGAAGAAGATTGATCCTAAAGGTAAATATGAGAAGAGATGGAATAGATATTCAACCTTATCTGTTAATATTATAGAAGATAAAACTAATATTAAGTTAGTTGCAGCAGATCATTTGGCTCTTAACTTAAATAGTGATGATATGTGTAAAATAAATATTGATTACTTATTTACTCCTAGTGATGATAGAGATGAACTTTCAAATGATAAGGTAGAAATTAAAGAAATTTATTCTAAAGAAAATATGTATATCTATAAAATAAATTGTAATTAATTGGAGTTGATAGAATGAATAAAACTAAAATTTTATTAATTATTCCAGCTTATAACGAAGAAGATAACATTTTAATGATATATAATTCTATAAAAGAGTTTAATAAAAAAAATAAAACTAATTATGATGTTATTGTTATTAATGATGGTTCTAAAGATAAGACTGGAGAAATTTTAGATAAAGAAAAAATTCCTCATATTGATTTAATACATAATTTAGGAATTGGGGGAGCGGTTCAGACAGGTTATAAATATGCTTTTTATAATAATTATGATATAGCTATTCAGTTTGATGGAGATGGACAACATGATATTAACTATGTGTCTAAATTAATAGATCCAATTTTAAAAAATAAAGCAGATTTTGTTATAGGTAGTCGTTTTATTGATAATACTAGTGCTTTTAAGACTTCTTTTAGTAGAAGAATTGGTATTAGGATTATTTCTTCATTTATTCATCTGTTTGCTAGAGTTAAGGTCTATGATACTACTAGTGGATTTAGAGCCTGTAATAAAGAAATAATTAATCTATTTGCAATTTCTTATCCATTAGAGTATCCTGAACCAATAACAACTGTTGAACTTGTTAAAAGAGGCTATAGAATAAAAGAAGTAGGTGTTAATATGAATGAAAGACAGGGTGGTGTTTCTTCTATTCATGCTTGGAAAAATGCCTATTATATGCTTAATGTTTGTTTGTCTATTATAGTTGCTAGTACTAGGAGGTATAAGTAATGAATGATAAATTAATTATAACTGTTGTTATTTTTGCTCTTGTTTTATTTTTCTTTGTCTTCCAATTATTAAGAAAAGGAAGAATCCCTGTTAAATATGCTTTAGTATGGCTTTTTGCTGTTATTATCATTTTTATAACTTCAATTATTCCTGATTTAATGGAAAATTTAGCTAAAATGTTAGGTTTTGAACTTTTATCTAATATGGTGTTATGTATATTTATAACAGTCTTAATATTTGTAACAATTATCTTAACTGTTATGATGGCAGGTCAAAAAAAGAAAACTACACTTTTAATTCAAGAGCTTTCTATTCTTAAAGCTGAACTAGAAAAAAAGAAATAGAAGTAAATGAGGTGATGTAATGAAGAGTAATAAAAATAAAGACTTTATTTGGAATCTTTTAGGGTTAACAATCAATTCATTTAATTCTTTTTTCTTTTTAATTGTTGTAAATAGAATAAATGGTAGTGAAAGTGGTGGAGTTTTTACTTATGCTTATTCGCTAATCTGTTTATTTTATATGATTGGTATTTTCTATACAAGAACATATCAAGTTTCTGATACTTCTAATAAATATACTAATAAAGAGTATATCTGTAGTAGAGCTTTTAGTTGTACTGCAATGTTATTAGTAACTATTATTTCATTATTAATATTTAGATATGATTATTTTAAAACAAGTATAATAATTTTATTATGTCTATATCGATTAATAGAAGCTTTTGCAGATGTGTTTTTGGGTATTTTACAAAAAGAAGGTTTTTTATATAAAGCAGGTTTTTCACTCTTTGTAAAAGGAATAGTTGGACTTATAGTATTTATATTAGTTGATTACTTTACAAAGAATTTAATAATTTCTTGTGTTTCTATTGTTTTAGTGAATATAATAATATTTTTAATATATGATTTACATAATACAAAAAAATACATAGAAAAATCATATAAATTAAAAAATGCTTTTGCAATATTAAAGGCAAGTTTTCCAGTTTTTATCTTTACATTTTTAAATATATATTTAGTTAATGCCTCAAAATATATATTAGATATATTTGATAGTGCAAGCATTCAAAATATATATGGAATTATTTTAATGCCTGGTACTGTTTTAAGTTTATGTGCTCAATATATTTTAAATCCTTATATCGTTCCATTAACTAATTTATATAAAGATAAAAAGTATAAAGAATATGATAAATCAATATTTAAAATAATAGCAATAATTTTTATTTTAGGTATAGTTTGTGAATTTATAGTTGCAATTATTGGTATACCTTTGTTAAACTTAGTTTATGGAATAGATTTGTCAGCTTATAAGATAGAATTATTGGTAATTATATTTGGCTCTATTTTTGTAGCTTTGATTGCTGTTATATCATCTGGCTTAACTATTATTAAAAAGAATTATATTCAAGTATATATATATATTGCTAATTGTATTTTAACAACTATAATAGCAGTGTTACTTATAAATAAGTTTTCTATAATGGGAGCTTCACTTACTTATGCAATTTCTATGATTATACAGTTTTGTAGTTCTTATTTATTTTATAAAAATTATATTAATGGAGGTACAGATAATGAAGGAAGTAATAAGAAGAGTATTAGAAGAGGAAAAAGAAAATATAGAGGTGCTATCTAAAAATGATTTTGAAGATAAAATTATAGATATGTCTAATATCATAATTAAATCTTTAGAAAATGATGGTAAGATTTTAATTGCAGGAAATGGTGGTAGCGCTGCTGATGCTCAACATTTTGCAGCAGAAATTGTAGGAAGGTTTGTATTAGAAAGAAGTGGTTATCCTGCTATTGCTTTAACAACTGATACTTCAATTTTAACTGCTGTTGCTAATGATTATGGTTATGATAAAGTTTTTTCAAGACAAGTAGAGGCTTTAGGAAATAAAAATGATGTTTTTATTGGTATTTCTACTAGTGGAAATTCTAAAAATATTATAGAAGCGATTAAGGAAGCCAAAAATAAAGGAATGACTGTTTTAGGGTTAGTAGGTAAAGATGGAGGACTTATGAAAGATATTTGTGATGTTTGCTTAGTATTTAACTATAAAGATACTGCTAGAGTTCAAGAGCATCATATTATGTCAATACATATTATTTGTGAAATAGTAGAAAGAAGTTTAAAAGATTATTATGAAAAACAATAAAACTTATATTCCATCTTTATTCAGTAAATTAACTAATTTAACACAAAAATATTCTTTATTTAGAAAAATGAAGGCTTTGATGTATTATAGTGATGCAGTATTATCTTTATTTATTAAAAAGCCTAAGTATAAGCATTCTAAAAAAAAGAAAGTCTTAATAATATATAATTTAGCATTTGGTGATGGAGTTATTTTTAGATGTTCTCTTATCTATCTTAGAAAAATATATCCTAAAAATAAATATGATATTACTCTTATCTGTCAAAAAGGTATAGATAAATTATATGATAAGGATGATATTTTTGATAAGATAATTGCTATAGATTGTAATAAGGCTACAGTTAATTTGAAAGAAAGAATTAAAAATTTTAAGATTATTAGAGAGAATTATTATGATATTATAATTGATCCTGTTGGTATATTTGAATATACTACTAATGTTTTATATACAAGATTTGCTGTTGGTAATAAAAAGATTGGTTATATAGATAATAATTCTAAAGTTTATATTAGTAAAAGAAAGATCAAGAAAATATATAATAGAATTATAGAACTTGATAAGAAGGATGTTTCACTTCTTGAGTATTATAATATTTTCTTTAATAAGTTAGCAGGTAAAGAGAATAAAATACCATTAGGATTTCAAAAGCTAAAGACAACTCCTACAAAGTTAGAGCTTCCAAAAGATTATTTTATAATCTTTCCTAGTGCTAGTATTGGACTTAAAAGATGGCCTATTAATCGTTTTGCAGAACTTGCGAAAAAAGTTTATCAAAAGACTAATATGACATTAGTATTAGTTGGAACACAAACTGATTTAGAAGCGATAAATGAGTTAGTAGAACAACTTGATACTTCTATTCCTTATTTAAACTTAGTATTGAAGACTAGTTTAAATGATTATATAGATATAATTAAGAAAGCAAAGTTAGTTATTACTAATGATACAAGTGCTTATCATATCGCGGTTATTGAAGAAGTGAACTGTGCTCTTATTGCAGGTGCTTATACTTATGATAGATATGCTTTATATGATTTTCCTAATAAAGAGAAATATAAAAGACCATGTGTTATTGTAAAAGATAAAAAATGTAAAAATTGTAATAATAGATGTCCATATTTAAATAAAGATGATAAAACATGGCCATGTCTTAATGAAATTACAGTTAATTATGCTTTTAAAAAGATTGAGAAATTACTTGATGGAAATAATTAATATATTTAGAAAGGAAAAGACGTATGGATATAGAAAAATTAGAAAAAGTTAAAGATGTTAAGATTTTAGTATTTGGAGATTATATCGTAGATAAATATATTTTTGGTAGTGTTAAAAGAATTTCTCCTGAGGCTCCTGTTCC
>CALVNE010000051.1 GCA_944349515.1 uncultured Clostridia bacterium
CCTGTCCGGCGCGCTTGGTTCCATCCGGGATGAGGCACAGACAGCTACAGAAGCGGTAGGCCGGGTGGAGAGCCAGGTGACGGACGTCAGGATCTTATCTGCCCAGCAGGAGTATTTCAGCATCTTAGCGGCGGGGCTTTTTGGTCTCCATTACTCCACCGGCATGACGGAGGACGGCGGCTCTGCGCGGTACGCCCACACAAGCGAGAAGCTGTCAGAGTCAGCTTTTGCCTGGATGGGCAGTGAGCAAGGCTTCTTTCTCAGCAAGGACGGTGGGAAAAGCTGGACGCATGGCTTTAATACAGAAGGGGCTGTGAAACTGGCGGCAGAGGCGGTTGGCTTGTCTGCGGACGCTTTGATCAGCGGTATGCTGAAAACCTCCCTTGTGAAGATTCTTGGGACAGAGAACTTTGCCTGGGAGGGGGATGCGATAACGCTGACGGATCCGGAGGATAGCAAGCGGTGCATTAGAATTGGGCAGTACACAGAGGGGAGCTATGGGATTGCGGTAAGTAACGATGACGGGGTGACCTGGGAAACCGCTGTGGATTTTGATGGTGTGTCTGGTGGCGGTGAGACCACTATCGTTCAGGGCGAGACGATCCCGAAATCTGTTGTAGCCCCTACGGAGCCTGAGATCAACGACCTGTGGGTGGATACCGGGAACCGGCGGCTGAAGCTGTGGAATGGGGAGGAATGGGTTGTGATCGGGTATGAGCCGGAAGATACAGAGCCGACAGAGCCTGATGAGCCAACGGATCCAGATAACACAGATACGGATAACTCAGGAGAGACCGATAACACAGAGGGCTCAGACAATACAGAGGATACTGTGACAGAGGAAGGAGGGACGCAGGATGGCGAGTAATATTTTCCACGGATTGTTATCCATTTACCAGGACATTGACTTGGCCCTGACGGAGCATCAGGTGCCGCCGGTGGTCCATGTGAAGCAGTTTGACCATAGGAGCCGGAAGGTGCGCTGTACGCTCTATCAGGGCGCGGCAGAGTACCAGATCCCGGAGGGCGCAGTCCTCACCTACTCCGGTACAAGGCCGGACGGGCAGCTGTTCCATTACACCAGTGAAGCATTGGAGAACGATAAAGTCGGCATTGTGGACAACCGGCTGGTCATCACGGTGACGGACTTCATGACGCGGATCAGCGGCCGGTTTCCGGTTGACCTGATCCTCATTGACACGGACGGGGATGTGCTTGGCAGCTTCTCCTTCACCCTGTATGTACAGCAGGCAGCTATGGCGAACCGGAACCTGCTCACAGCCACTTACGCGGCCATCGCAAAGGCATTCCGGCTGGGGATCCGGAGAATCTTCACCACAGACGACGGGTATCTCGGTGTGGAATCGGATGACGGCATCAACCTTGGTGTCGGTTCCAGTTCCGACCTTGTTGACCGGGTGGAGGAAAAGATGGTGGAGGCGTCCATCAACAGCGAAGGGGTCATGGAATTTGAAACCGACGATGTGTTGGGGCTTGCCTTCTCCATGGACGGCGAAGGGAGGCTGATTGTGACGTATGAGGATACGGAGTAACCGGGGATTCATGTAACTAAGGCAAATTAAAAAGTAAATTCAGAAAGAGGATCAGGATGGGAAGCTATATTGGAAAACGGGTGGTCCCAAAGCACTGTGGCTATTGGGACAGCGGCAGGTCTTACGAGATGCTGAGCGTGGTCTATGAAAACACATTCGGGAACAGCTATATCAGCCGCAAGGAAGTGCCTGCCGGGACGGACATCTCCCAGGAGGAGTATTGGGCGCTGTGTTCGGACTTCAATATGCAGATGGACCTGATGGGGAAGCATTTCACAGAGACCGAGCAGCGGATCAAGGCGGATAATGACGCCACAGAGGCGGCGATCAAGGCGGATAACGACAGCACCGAGTCTGCGATTAAGGCCGACAACGATGAGACAGAGAAGGTAATCCTCGCGGATAACGCTAAGACCAGGGAGCATGTGGAAACCAGTCTGGCTGAGACCACAAAAACTTTAACGGAGACGGTTACTTCTGCCAGGGATGCCATGACAGCACAGAAGGAATCCTTTGATGCTACAGTCAAGCAGCTGGACACACGGATGGATTCGGTCTTAGCTGCCGGGACAGGCACAGGCGAGACGGAGATTTTGGATGCGCGTGTGGATGTGGAGGGCAATACCCATGAAACCATAGGAGCGCATATCCGCGCTGTCGGGCAGGAGGTTGTGGATGCCAGGGCCGGCCTTGGCGGGGAGGTATATCAGGATCTTAAGACGGCGATAGAGAGCTTTTCGGATCCATTCCTCGTTGGACACAGGCTCGTTGTCCGGAACAGTGTTGTGGTGTTAGCAAACAAAAATGATTATACGGCTGGTACTGTGGAGAATTTGACTGACCGGGCAGGATTGGTTCGGGCGGGGAAGTTCAGGGCGGTGATCCTGCAGGAATATGACCAATCATCCATTATGACGCATACCGCCATAACGGTAGAGGATTTCAAAACCTATCTCCTGGGAAAATCTGTTTTTGTGGAGCTGTACTCCCCTATTGCCGGAGTTATGAATTTTTCCATTGGAAGC
>CALVNE010000052.1 GCA_944349515.1 uncultured Clostridia bacterium
AGACAATCAATATTGCGGGAGAAAAGCTAACAGACCAGGAGCTTAGAAATGCCGTCTATACGGGTGAATGGCTTACGAGTGCCAAACTGAAATTCTCAAAATCGAATTGTGCCGCTTATAACCTTGGTAATAAATATGTGAACGGTTCGCCTATCCGTCAGGACTATCTGGAGACGGCTATATCGTGGATAAATGACAACAAAATTGAAGAATATATGTCTGTCCATCAGCACGACCACAATGCAAATGAATTGTGGCTCTACTTTCTTGCCGTGATAAATTGGGTTGAAAGCACATTTATTAAGTACAGAAAGGAGATGAAAGGCATAAATTGGGGCTTGCTTTATAACACATATAAGGACATGCAGTTCGATACATCAGCTCTTGAAGACGAAATTAAAAAGCTGATTATGGACGACGATGTGACCAACAAAAAGGGCGTATATTTCTATGTGCTGACGAGGAATGAAAAATATCTCAATATTCGTGCATTTACCGAAAGCCAGAAACGTGCCGTCTACGAAAGACAGAACGGCAATTGTCCTCATTGTATTGCCGAGCACAGAGAAAAGGTACATTATGAGCTGTCCGAAATGGAGGCGGATCATATAACGCCTTGGTGCGAAGGCGGAAAAACTGAAATTGACAACTGCCAGATGCTCTGCAAAGAGCACAATAGAAGGAAAAGCGATAAGTGAGTTTTGCTGTTAAAGTTTAATAAGTTAAAAGAACAGAGCCTAAACCGATATTCGATTTAGGCTTTGTTTAGTAAGAAGTACGTATAAAGCAAGAGAATTAATTAGAGACTTTTTTATATGCATATTTTTACTGAATACAAGTAAAGCTTATATCTTTCCATTTTTTAAGACATATATTTTCTTAATGATTTTAAAGTGAGCTGTGTAAATTTTTCACTATCCACTTGCTATTTACTATAGCGTATGCTATACTTTTTAATATAATTTTTATAACAAATGCTGTATTTGAATGAAAATATGACTTTTTCACAATTTGTAATTGCTGTCCGTAAAAAATTAAAATTAAGTCAAAAACAATTAGCGCTCGCTATTAATGTTAGTTATTCAACAATTAACCGTTAGGAAAACGATCATGTTACTCCGAGTAATTTAGCAGTAAAAAGTTTTTTTAGCTTTTGCGAAAACAATTTTATTAACATTCCTGATGAGTTGTTGTGATATACAATACAATTTGTAATAAAATTAGAAGGAGATAGCACATATGGCTAGAGCAGATTTACTTTGCGAATTAATTAAATATGGGTTAAATAACGATAGTGTAAGTTTTAGAAAAGCTGCTGAAGCACTGTGTGCTGAAGAGCGTGCTAAACAACATATTGTTTTAGCTGCAAAAATTGAGGAATTATTAAAAAATAATGCTAGACACATTTCTAAAGAAAGCACTGTTTCTCCTACAATTATTCGTAATGGTATGAATGAACAGAGTTTGTTTACAGAAATAATACCTCGCAAAAGATTAGAACATTTGGTTCTTCCAGCAAATGTTAAATCTATTTGTCAAGATTTAATAAATGAACAGAATCGTGCTGATTTATTGCAATCTTATGGAATTGAGCCTAGGAATAAAATACTCTTTATTGGTCCTCCTGGCAATGGGAAGACATCATTAGCAGAAGCAATAGCGGAGGCGTTAACGGTTCCTTTGCTTACTGTCAGATATGAGAGTATTATAGGATCATATCTTGGAGAGACTGCTTCTAGATTATCAAAATTGTTTGATTATGCGAAAACAAGGCAATGCGTTTTATTTTTTGATGAATTTGAAACATTGGCTAAGGAGCGTGGCGATATTCATGAAACTGGCGAAATTAAACGTGTCGTGAGTTCCTTGTTAATGCAAATTGACATGCTTCCTAGCTATGTTGTGGCAATTGCTGCAACTAACCACGACACTTTGCTTGATAAGGCAGTGTGGAGAAGATTTCAAATTAGACTTGAAATACCTAAACCTACGCGCAAAAACTTAGAGGAATTTTATTGCCTTTTTGAAAACGAAAAGAACTTTAAATTTGGATTGCAGCCAAGCACATTGGCTAAAAAAACTTTAGGGGTCAGTTATGCTGAAGCAGAAGAACTTTCTCTTTCTGTATATAGGCAATATATATTAAACCTACCTGATAATTCTCCAAAAGAAATTACAGAAAGCGTTATAAATAGTTGGTTGTCTCAAGTTGTTAATGCAAATTTGAATAAAGGAGAAGTTAAACCATGCCCGACAGACCTTTAATTTTATTTCCATCGCCTGAGAAAGCTGATCGTGAACGCAAGTCGCCTGTTTTTACAAAAACAATGTTTCCTTCTTTTAATAGACAGTTTAACCGCTTGCAGCCATCTTTCAATGTATTAAATTCGGCGTTTCAGCAGAAGGCATTAAAAGTACAACATTCCCCTATTGGAATTAATCCAGAATTCGCGTTAGTATTTGAAGTGATTGGAACCGTTCAAAGTTTTTATGCCGCTGTAAAAAAGATTGATGGGCTTGAATGGATTTTTGATAAAGAATTAACCGATATTGAACCGGATGATGATTTTTATCAAGTAAACGCCGAAACAGGAGAAAGAACAAATGATTCGATGAGCGGCAGATTATATTGTATAATGTCCAATCAACAAGCAATTGAACAATTATTATCGCTGTGGCGGAGATATCAAAATGGAGAAACTGAGGTATTTAAGAGAGGTTTCGCTGGCTTTCGTGATCTTTTTACACATATAAAAAATATAAGGAAATGGGGAGCTCAAGATAGAATTGCCGAGACGCAAGCAATTGAATATTGGCATGAAGCTCTTCAAATTGATGGCGATATCCCCATTCCTTTTGAAATTGAACTGTTTTATAGAAATAACGTTACAAAAAGGAGGACAGCTTCTGAAACAATACATAATGCAATCCATCTATTAAATGGTAATATCATTCAAGAGTGCATAATCAATGAAATTTGTTATCATGGAATATTGGTAGAATTGCCTAGAAAAGTAATAGAAGATTTGGTTAGTCGATATGAAGAAATCGAATTATCTCACGTTGATGATATTATGTTCTTTAGACCGACCTGTCAGTCAATTTTCACATCATTAAATGACGCAGAACCTTTTAAAGACGAATTGAGTGAAAAATCTATGCCAACTGGAGATGCTGTAGTTGCTGTTCTTGATGGCATGCCAATGCAGAATCATCGTCTTCTTCAAGGCCGTATCATAGTTGATGATCCTGATGATTATGCGACAGGATATGAAAGTCAATATCGTATTCATGGGACCTCAATGGTTTCATTTGTTATATACGGTGATATAAATAGACGAGATTATCCAATAGATAGACCTGTATATGTGCGTCCTATATTACGACCAAAAGAAGTCGGTCCTAACAAAATAAGAGAATACATACCAGATAATATACTATTTATTGATATACTTCACAGAGCCATTAAAAGAATAATAGTAGGTGATGGCAATAACCCACCAGTAGCCGCAAGTGTTAGAATTATTAATCTTTCCGTTGCTGATAGTTCTCGGCAGCTGGGAACAACAATGAGCCCAATTGCACGACTTCTTGATTTTTTTGCTTACAAATACAAAATATTATTTATAATTAGTGCAGGAAATCATCCTGAAATTGTAGCATATATAGATAAAACATTTGATGAACTAAAGAACCTAACTCTAACTGAAAGAAATAGTATTTTTGGTAAGGCAATCTTAGAAAATCAAAGAAATATGAGAGTATTGGCTCCTGCTGAAAGCTTGAATGGACTTACTATTGGCGCATTATACGATGATTTTTCAATGAGTGCAGAAAGCGAATATAATATTTCAGCGGTTCAAAGGGGGATGCCTTCTCCAATTTCATCTATTGGTAAAGGTTATCGTTCTATTATTACTCCAGATCTGTTTTATTTCGGTGGTGTAAAATATTTAAAGAAGAATATAAATGGTTGTTGTGATTGGGTAGAATCATCACGTTCTCCTGGTTGTAAGTCTGCGTCACCATATGAAACTGGTCAAGATGGGTGCATGTATTCTTTTGGAACAAGTGACGCCGCTGCACAGATGACACACGAGGCCGCTAAATGTTATAAGATACTGGAGCAAATATTTATTAGGGAGACTGGAGAGACTTTGCCTGTTGATTCTGCCGCAATTCTTGTTAAGGGAATGCTAACACATGGGGCCTCATGGGATTCTGTTGCAGACAAACTATCTCTATCAATGAATACTTCGAGTAAAAAATTAAGTAAATGGATTGGGAATGGGGTACCTAATATTCAGCGTGTAATTGAATGCACAAAGGAACGTATAACGCTAATTGGTCTTGGAGCTTTAAAAATGGATGAGGGTGATATTTTTAAACTGCCAATACCTATTGATTTCTCTTCTCGCTTGATAAAGCGCAAATTAACAGTTACGCTGGCGTACTTTTCTCCTGTTGCACCAAGCAAACAAGATTATCGATGTGCTCAGCTATGGTTTTCTATTGATGAAGGAAGTAGTAAACTTGTACCTAATAGGCAAAATACAGAATGGCAATCTGTACGTAAAGGTACATTACAGCATGAAATTTTTACTGGAGACGATCCCATTGTTTGGAATGATAGTGAGATAAAAATAAAGGTAAACTGTAAAGAAGAGGCGGATAAGTTTAAAAATGCTATACCATATTGTTTATTTGTTAGTTTTGAAATTGCTGAAGGATTTGACATTGACTTATATGCCAATGTAAAATCAAAAATTAATCAGCGTATACAAATTGAGAGCATTTAGTTCCATATGTTAATTATATAAACTTATAAAATCGGCGGGCGCTTTCAGAAAGCGCCCGCCGCTCTGCCGTTTATATGTCGGTTATCTTCGGCTTAACATTAACCTTTTTGACTGGTTGTAATTCATTTATATACCGCCGATTTTTGCGGTTCTATATACCGTAGATGTTTAACGGTTATCCCTATACATTTTAAAGGAAGTAATTTGTATTAAGTTTTTTATTAAGTTGTGAATTTCTCTGTGCTCGCCATTCTTCAAATTCGCGTTGTCCTTCTTCTGAGGAAAGGTATTCTTGTATGGCGGGCAACATTGCCCTTGCAAGGGAATCGATTATGTAATCTGGTATCCCTGTATCATTTTTCCTTCTTCTCGACATAAATTTTATTCGATAATCATTCCTCCTTTTTAGCGGTTATTCAGTTTTACTTGCTCCAACCGTTTCCAGACGATTTGAAAGGTGAAGAGCGTTTTACTGCCTTTCTTTGCTCGGCGGTTGCCAACGCTTCCCGAAGTTTATCCGGCGCTTGCTCTCGTAGCTCTCTCAAAGTCTTAGCATCCTCTTGGAGCGACAGCCGCTCGCGTTCGGTCTTTTGATAGAGCTGAAAGACATCGTGCTGGTCTTTAATGCTGTATTCAAGCTCTTGCTTTAATCTTGCATTGTCGGCAGCAAGCGCCGGTACGTCTTTCTTGTTCGGCTTACGTTTTCCTGCGTTGTATTCCTGTGCGATGTCCGCTGCCGCTTGAAGAGGAGCAACCTCACGCTGTAATTGCTCACGCTTTTCTTCGAGCTCGTGCGTGGCTTGTTCCGCGTGGGCTTGGCTTTGCTCGGCGGCTTCTTTTCGTCTTTCGGCTTCGGATGCCTGCAATACGGCAGCTACGGCCTCGTCTTTCATTTTTTTCACCTTGTACGACATTGTGTCAAGGTGCTTGGCAGTGCTGCCTTCCTTACCTCGTTGCAAGTTCCATTTCTTGCCCACAACAGAATGAAAGTCTGTCTGCAAGGTTTGCAGCGCCTTGCGGTCAAATAGTTGCTTGGCGCAGAGCCTGCCGTCTGCAATCGGGATTAAGTTCAGGTGCAGGTGCGGCGTGGTTTCGTCCATGTGGACTACGGCTGAAATAATATTCTCTTCACCGTATCTGTCCGCAAAGAAGCGGGTGCAGTCTGCAAAGAATTTTTCCTGTTCCCGTTCTGATAGATTTTTGAAAAACTCTCTGTCAGAGCCCACGACAAATGAACACATTAAAACGGCGTCCTTGCGAACTTTTGTAGGTAAGTCAAGTTCTGCTATCCTTTTGTTGATGTGCTGCGTATAGGAGCATTGTCGCTTAATGACAGTGTAGTTGTTTCGGGTGCGAGTGCAGTCTATCTGCGGATTGTTCGCAGGATAGCTCTCATCTCGCTCGTTCTCCCGTTCGATGGGCGTAATGTCCGTCTTATGATATTTTTCCATGTGACAAACTAAGTAGCTTATTTCATTGTCCTCCTTGATTTTTCTGGTTAAAAGCCCTCGGCAGAGCGAACGGTACTTCGCTTGCGAAGTATAGTGAGCTATACTTCGAACCCACGAAGTGGAAGAAGTATCAATAACGTACTTCACATTTGCTTGCCGAAATAAGACTTTTGAGTGCTTTGTAATTTCCGTTTGCTTGCCTGATTTATGGCGGTCTGATTGTCGTTTGCTTGTTCATTTTTCACCTCCTGATTTGTTGATTTTTTTTCATTACCCACGAGCAAAATCATAGGTTCGATTGCCTAAAAAAAACGCAAAAAAGTCGCTGATGCTTGTAACGCGATCACCGACTTAAAACCTTGTTTAGCTGTAAGCTCTATGGTGGTT
>CALVNE010000053.1 GCA_944349515.1 uncultured Clostridia bacterium
GGACAGACAAGTTACTTACATATTGCATACGCCAATAGCGCAGACGGTACACAGGATTTTAGTGTATCAGATGGCGCAGGGAAGTCTTATATTGGACAGTATACAGACTTCACGGCTGCCGACAGTACTGACCCTAAAAAGTACACCTGGACCAAAATTAAGGGTGAACAGGGGCCGCAAGGGTTACAAGGATTACAAGGGCCAAAGGGCGAGCAGGGGATCCCCGGACCGGCAGGAGAAGACGGCGCACAAGGGCCACAGGGGCCAGCTGGTCAAGATGGGAAAACGTCGTATTTCCATATAAAATACAGTGCCGTATCAAATCCCACAAGTTCTTCCCAAATGACCGAAACTCCAAACGCATATATTGGCACATACGTAGACTTTACGCCTACAGACAGCAATGATCCATCTGATTACACCTGGGCGAAATTTAGGGGAGATAATGGCGCAGACGGCATTCCTGGAACGAACGGAGAAAACGGACAGACAAGTTATCTCCACATTGCTTATGCAAATAATTCAACGGGTACGTTGGATTTTTCTACTACCAATAGTACAAATAAAACCTATATAGGGCAATATGTTGACTTTATAAAATCAGATAGTAATTCTCCGTCAAAATACAACTGGACAAAAATCAAAGGCGATGATGGTCAGGATGGTGCACCGGGGCGCGTATATTATCTGAGAGCATCTGCTTTGGTAATAAAAAAGGCGAAAAACAACCAACTTACACCCAATAGCATAACATTTAGTTCTTATTACAACGAAGGGGATGAATCTCTGCAGCCATACACCGGGTTTTTAATGATCCAAGCCTCAGATGATGGCGGAGATTCATGGGCAATAAAGTATGGCTCGGCATCTTCATCTTACGAATGGACTATTGACGATCCAGAAATCACTCATATTCGATGTAGTCTTTATGATTCGAGCAGAAAAACCATTTTAGATGAGCAAACCGTTACAGTTGTTGTGGATGTTGATTCTCTTACATCTGATGAGGTTTTTAATCTACTGACAAACAACGGTGAAGTGAAAGGAATTTATCAAGAAGGAAATCAGTTATATATCAATGCTGATTATATTAAAACGGGGACATTGCTTGCTGATCGAATAAAGGGCGGCTGCAACCTAATGACGGGTGGATATGATACGTTCGATCAGATATTATCGACCCTTTATATCGAAGGGGATGCCACCCCATTTAACGGTGCGCAAATCAATAATGGCGTATATGGATGTTTTTATGGAACCAGATCACTAGCGGTTCGATCATCGACTCCGATACATTTGTTTGGAGTCGATGGGGATGGGTTTGTGCCTGTAAAATCGGGAAAACGGTATGTGGCCTCTTGCTATGTAAAAAATGCTACAAACTTGACAAATTATGTAAATGTTTATTTGGGTGCTCTTTATGCGGATATGAATTACGAGCTTCAGGGTATGGTTTTTGAAACTCATCAGAGTATTAATGTGAATTCTGGGTGGGTTCGTTTACAGTACAATTTTGAAGCAGATTCGTATCCGTTCATCGAATTATATGTTTTTACAGACACCGATAACGCCACATTTTATTATGATGCATTTCAGGTTGAAGAGGTCACAAACTCCTCGCAACAGGCAAGTGATTTTCGACCGGCTGGCACTACCACTATTGATGGTGGGATGATCACAGCAAAAACCGTTACTGCGGATCAAATTCAAGTTGACGAGCTGAGTGCAGTTGCTGCTAAAATTGCCGGATTCATTCTGAAAAACACAAGTTTTTATTCAAATAATAAATCTACTTTAAATACGGATGGAAACGGTGTCTATATTGGGAACGATGGTATTGCTATCGGGAATGGATTTCGGGCGACGCATAACGGAGATGTGTCTGCTTCTGGAAGTGTATATTGTAAAAAAACAGGATTAACTGCTGCGACCAATCAAAGCGCATCGTTCAAAGACGGGGAGCTTTCTTTTTATTGGGGTATTACACCGGATGATGAGAACCCAAATCGTTTGGGTGGGGTTGGAGTGTATTCTACAGGAAGCACAAGCGCAGCATTTTCACAACAGTCTGGAGTTGTCATGTATTCCGATCCGGATGCAGACTCTACCTCGTTTCAATTTGTTGGAATCGGAAGATCCAAAGAGTCTACTGGAAATATTCCTGTTGTTTTGTTTACCGACGTCGCATCTGCGGGATCGACGAGTTATAGGTTTGGCATGGGTTCGAGTGTTTATTACACCACATTATCCAATATGATCGTGCAGCCGTATCAGATTTTTGTAAATACGAGATTTCATGCAACGGTGTATAACTCTAGCGGTTCCGCAATTACATCAGACAGGAACAAAAAATCAGATATTCAAGAACTAGACGATAATGTCACAATCGCATTTTTAGAGCAGATTGTTGCGTATTCGTTTTTGTACAACGACGGTGATTCCGGCAGAAGGCATTGGGGAATGATCGCGCAGGACATTAAAGAAAATATGGATTCTGTCGGGATTGAAAGTCAAGATTTTGGCGGCTACATTCAATGCGGCGATGAATATTACCTTCGATATGAAGAGTTTATACCGGCCTTAATTCAAGGGTTTCAATCCAACAAAAAGATTATCAAAGAGCAAGCGAAAGAAATTTCTGATTTGAAGAGCGAGCTTGAGGAGTTGAAGAAGTGTGTCGCTGATTTAAAACAAAGTATTCAATCTGACAAGTAATAAAAACAAGGAGGATAATATTATGGCAGTATTAATTGGACATGCGTCAATATCAGAACACGGAACGATCAATGGAACGCGGGGAGATCAGACCGGTAAAGAAGTGTGTATTAGATCATGGTATTCCAAGCCGTGGAATGTAATGCTTGTATGCACGGACAAAGAGCTCGCAAGAAAAGCGGCTCAAGAAATGCGATACGCATGCGCAAACAACAACATCGGATATGGACAGAATGACAGAAGAACCGCGTATGAAAGTGCGGTCAAAAACGGGCGCACATTTAAAAACGCAAAAGGCAATACAGATTGTTCTCAATTAGCGGTGTCTTGTTACATTCTTGCCGGACTAACGCAGTTATCCCCTGATTGCTACACCGGGAATATGCGAAAAGCATTGTTAAATACTGGGAAATTTAAGGAATATACCGATTCCGCGCATCTGAAATCAGATTCATACGCAGAAGAGGGCGCACTGTACCTTAAAGAGGGTTCTCATGTAGTAATGGCTCTTGAAAATGGCTCTAATTCCGGTTCTAGCGGAAGTGCTGTAGATACCAGCACAAAAGAATATTGGATCAAACAGGGTCAGCACCACGCAAATAACTACGCATCATTGAGCCTTTTGGAAGATGGGATTGTGGGAACACAAACAAGAAAGGCGCGGATAAAGGTATTACAGCGCGCAATGAACGACGATTACGAATCCGGTCTGGCCGAAGATGGAATATGGGGCACAAAATCCAATAAAGCGTTAGGTAATCATACAGTTAGGAGAGGAGAATGTCAGTATATGATCACTGCTCTTGAAATACTACTCATGCTTAAAGGATATGACCCGCATGGAATTGAATGTCCGGGACAGTTTGGCAGTGGACTTGAATCTACGGTGCGAGAATATCAAGGAGATTCGGGGTTGTCTGTCGATGGAATTGCCGGACGAGATACATACATATCACTCATTGTTTAGGCAGTATGTGCCCCGCGATTCATTCAACGAGTCGCGGGGCAATTTTTTTATGCGTCTGCTTTTGCAATTACCTTTCCTAAGCATTGAAACCCTTCATCATAGCACATGGGTTTATACTTTGGATTTTTAGATAACAATTCTCCGTCTCCATATTCTTTAATATAAATTCCATTGTCGTGTTGGAAAATTCCAATGTCTCCAATAGTCAAGTTTGTTGAATGTTTCACAAAAACAATGTCTCCGTCATAATAGATTGGCTCCATAGAGTCACCAGAAATTCCGATCGTATAATCTGCATTTCTGTTTTCATCTGTAACAGCATATTCTTTGGTTCCGGCAATCATATCTGCAAACTCAACAAAGGTTCCGGCAGCGGCTATCTTCCCATAATATGCCCATACTCTTGTGGGAACAGGTTTTGGAGCATTTTCTAATTCAGTTATTTTATTTGAAAGTTCGCGCTCTGTTTGGCAGCGCTTCAATTCGTTGTCCAAGATGTAGCGGACGGTTGATTGGCCTTGTTGGTCAAGAGAACGGAAGTCGGACAATAATTTCTCGTCTTCTTCAGATAACGCATGTCTATCGGTATTTTCTTTTTCTTCCAATAGATCAGATTTAAGTATTCCAAAATAATCTGCGATAGCCTGAACCTTCCCCATTCCAGGAATGATTTTCCCCACGCTCTTTTCTTTTTAATGCCATAAGCATATCGTAAGTGGTTTTCAAATCTTCAGGAGATGCATCTCTTGCCGCATCGAACAGGACGCGCAGGTCTCGGTTTTCGAACAATGCCTGCGCCATCTCGGCGGTTTCATCGTTCAGGTAATACTTCTCACCGCCTTCTTTTTCCTCCCCTGTCATTAAGTAGTCCACCGACACGCCAAAATAGTCTGCGATTTTTTGCGCTTTATCTCCTCGTATTAAATTCCCTCTAGCCTTCCAGTTGCTGAGTGTTGATTGAGGTATCCCCGTTGCCTTCGAGACCTGGTAGGTGGTAACGCCGAACTTTTGCAATAATTGTTCAAAAACATCATACATTTTTTGTGCTCCTTTCACAAAAAACGCAATACTACACAAAATGGGACTAATTGCTATTGACTAATTCACAAAGGGTGGTATAATAAAACCATACTTCACGAAATGGTAGCAACAAAATAAAAATAATCCCAAAAAAGAATGCGTTTTAAATTGTAATACTTTCAACTTGCAATTGAAGTATATCACAAATGTGAAGTAGATACAATAGTGCGATTGTGGAAAGGAGGCGTAAAAATGTACGAAAAATTTGCCGAATTATTAGAGAAAACCAATAAAACGGCATATCAGGTATCAAAAGACACGGGAATTGGCGAGAATGTACTTTCTTACTGGAAAAATGGACGAAGCCAACCGAAAGTAGACAAACTTAAAATACTTGCCGATTACTTCGGTGTTTCAATTGAGTATTTTCTTGAATAGAAGTACAAGACATATCGGTAGTTAGTTTTTTGTGCAAATTTAAAGACAGAAAGGGGCGAATGTGAAGAATCAGGTCATTGGCGAATTGAAGCCAAAAGCGGATTACACGGATAAGATTCTGAATTGGATTGAGTGTCGCTTCGGGATTACCAATCTGGACATCAAATTTACAGATACAAGAGAAGCGTTTGTGACGGACATGAATGGAGATACCATGACATTAAGATACGACAGCGATGCCAGAGAAGTGTATGCACTTTAATTGAATAAAAAATGCCCCGGAGGTGCAGGAACACCTGCCGAGGCGAGTAACCAACTAAACCACCCTTAGTCAGTTACAGAGAGATTATATCATATCCCCCTGTGATTGGCAAATATTACCAGGAGGATTTTTTTATGGACGAAAACAGAAAAGAACCAAACACATGGGAAGAAATCGAAAAAAATTATGTAGAAATGCAATCGCGAGAACATTTGGCGTCAGAGGTTATTTCGTGGAGCAAAAAAATCGCAAAAGCCAAGGATTTTGCTATCGGCTGTCTTGTGGCAGGAATTGTAGTTATTGGAATTGGAATGGCGATTATCAATTACTGCAATGATCGGGATTGGAGAGAGTTATTTGGTAGTTGCGATTATGTATCGCAGGATGGAGAGGGATATAACTTCTACAATGCGGATGTTGAAGGAGACGTTAATAATGGGGCAGAGGATTCGGAGAAAGAAGAATAGGAAAGGTGTGAAAGGAACAGCGTTAAGGAGGAAGAAAAAATGAGATACATAAAAGGAATATTATATGAAACGATTGTCTTTATCGCCGTATTTAGCATTTTAAATTTTGCAACTCAGGCCGACATACTCGGAATTGTTTTTTGGTCTCTTATTATAGCAGGAAGTGTTTTTGTGTATTATTGCACACCTCATAAGGAGGAAAAAAGATGAACAATATGAACAATAAATGCGTTTTGATTGGAGAAATTGTTTCAGAACCAACTTATTCACATCAATTACGAAACAATCAATTTTATAAATTTAACTTGTCAACTAATAGGTTAAACAATACAAAGGATACGATTATTATTGTTTCGAACAAATTAGTAGATCTTTCTTCTGCTTGCGTTCACGACAAAATAAAGGTTGATGGAAGCTTTCGTTCGCGCAGAAAGATAGAAAATGGTCGAAATAGATTGATGTTATCGGTATTGGCGGATAAGATCGAGTTTCTTACTCCAGAACAGTACGAAATATCAATAAATCAGATTTTTTTGGATGGGTATGTGTGCAAACCTCCGGTATACCGAAAAACTCCGCGTGGAAGAGAAATCACTAATTTGCTGATAGCGGTCAACCGTCCATACGGAAAATCAGATTATATACCATGTATTTGTTGGGGGAACAATGCACGCTTAGCGTCCGTGCTGCCAGTAGGAAGTAAAATAAAAGTTTGGGGGCGCATTCAGAGCAGAGAGTATATAAAAAGACAGGAAGCCCTACTTGATTCAAAACGCATTGCGTATGAGGTTTCAATCGAAAAAATGGAGGTAGAAAATGTTGGGGCATGTAATCATTGAAAATGCATTAATGAAAATGGGTATTCAGGCAGGAATTCAAGGCTTTGATTATATCGTGGATATTCTTTTGTTGTTAGATGCAAATCCAAGGGAATAATGGATGAATTTGTATGAAAAAACGGCAAACAAGTATGGAACGACGTGCATCAGGGTCGAACGCGGGATTAGGTATGCTTTTGAATGCGCAAGAAAAGCGGATGCTTGCAAAAAAGAGGTCGATCATTATATCGGGTTTAACTACAGCTCAAATTCGAAATCGTTGTCAAAAATGTATTTAATGTTAAAGCGGGAGGCAGAAGATGAAAAGAGTAACGCTTAAATCTCTCCACGTGGAGAATTTCGGGAATGTATATGGGTTTGTCCGGGATGTGCTATTCGGAAACCGGACAACGATTAAAGGAAGGAATGAATCAGGCAAAAGCACTCTGGGGGACGCCTACAGTTGGACAATGACCAATAAGCTGATGAACGGAAATGCAGCTGACGGAATCCGGCCACATGATGAGAATGGAAAGGATTTCGACGGCACCGATATTACCGTGACCGCTGTTTTGGATTTTGACGGGGAGGAAAAGAGAATCCAGAAAACCCAGACTCAGATGTACGCGAAGAAAACCGGAGAGTTTAAAGGGAATAACAACGATTATATGATTAACGAGATTCCCAAAAAAGAGAAGGATTTCAAGACATTTCTGGAAACAGTTGCTTCTGATGAAATTTTCCAGTTATGTACCAGTTCTGCGGCATTTCTGAAACTGGATACCAAGAAGCGGCGCCAGAAGCTTTTTGAGATGGTTCCGGAGTTTTCGGATGATGATGTGGTTGCCACGAATGACGAGTTTCTTCCTATTATAAATATGCTCAAAGATGGTACAGTTGAAGAACTGATTGCACGGGCGAACTTCCAGTTAAACGGACGTGGTAGAACCGACAAAGGCTTGAACGGACAGTTAGATGATATGAAGCCTCGAATTGACGAGGCTAGCAAAGGAATCTGTGATGTGGCAGAGTATGAACTGGCGATCAACGGACTGAAAGAGCAGATTGCCGAACTGGACAAGCAGGAGCAGGCGCTGAATGACAGCATTGCGGCTTACGACAAAGCGAGCCGGGATATTCTTAACCTTAAATTTGAAGAGTCTGAGATTATTCGCGGAGCAAATGAAGGACTGTTTCAGCAAAAAAATGATCTAAACGACCAAATTGCTGATTTGCAAATGGAAAAGTACGCGCTAGAGAATGCGCTAAGACTTGCTACGACGGATTTAAATCGCTCAGAAAAGGAAATACAGCGGCACGAGGCAGATTTGAAGCAAGCACAGGGGGATTGGAAATCGTATGCCGACAAAGAATTCAATAATGAAAACCTTGAAAAAATTAAGGCAGAAGAACTTGACGAGAATCTTCTGATTTGCCCGACCTGCGGGCAGGATTTTCCGATAGAAAAGGCTGAACAGATTAAGGCTGAGTTTGAACAGAAGAAGGCAGCCAGAATCAAAGCTGAGGAGGAAGCAAAGGACGCATTTTACAAATCCAAGGAATTAAAATTGGCGTCTATTACAGAAGCCGGAAATAAGGCCTCCGCAGACCTCAAAGAAGCGCAGAACGCCAAGGCAGAGGCGGAGAAAAAGATTTCTGAGACAAAGGAACAGATTTCCTCTCTTGCGGTTCAGATTGCAGAAAAACAGCAGGAGTTATCCAAACTTCCAGATTCGGTTGACCTGTCCGAAAATGCAGAATACCAGAATATCACTGCTGTAATCGCTAAGCAGGAAGAAGACTTGAAGCAGATGAACAACGGCGAGGAACAGCGCAGAGAGATTTCCACCAAACGGAACGAGGCTATTTCTGAAATCTCCCGGTATCAGCAGTTGATTAAACAGTCACAGGACGCACAGGACAGAGTAGCCGAGCTTCAGCAGGAGCAGAAAAAACTCTCCCAGAGGATTGCAGACACACAAAAGGAACTGGATTTTCTGAAATCCTTCCAGAAAGCCAAGTGCGATATGCTGACCGAGAAAATCAATTCACTGTTCATGTTCACGAAGTGGCAGCTATTCAAGCCACAGGTAAACGGCGATTATTTGGAAGTTTGCGAACCTTGCTTTCATGGCACGGCTTACGGGCGGCGGCTCAATGACGGGATGAGAGCGCTGATTGATGCAGATATTTGCTTCACTTTCCAGAGAGCGAACAATATTCGGGTGCCAATCTGGATTGATAACAGTGAGAGAATGACTTCTAAAACTTTAAAAATGCTTGATGGGATTGATACGCAGATCGTTCTTTTGCGAGCGGAAGAATGTGATTTGAGTGTGGAGGTGCAGTGATGAAACGAAGGAAAAGGCAACGCTGTTGCGAAACCTGCGCCAACTTAATTCCAATTGGCGAGGGCGATCATATCTGCTCAGAGGTTATGGCGGATAGTGGGGAGCCTGCAATCATGCCGGTTTCAGATTACATGCCAACGGACGAGTATTTTAAGTGCGGCGGTGAGAAGTGGGAGGAAAATTGAATATGGAAAAACAGATTATAACTGAGGGAATGCACATTCAAGACGAATGGTTCAAAAAAGCAAATTCAAGCATGACACTGGAGAAGTTTCTGGAGTTCTTCCGGCATTTATCTGAGGATTATGTCCACGATTACGGAACGGTATGCCATGCTATGGCGGCAATCGCAGTAGCCGCTATGTGGGCATTTAATAAGTCAGAAGGTGCAAGAGGTGGAATTACCGGATTTCAAGCCGGATGCGTAATGTGGGATGTAATCAGACACATGAATTACGAAAATAACAAATGCGGTTTGAGATTGATTGATATGGATGATTTGCTTTATCCGCAATATGAATACAAGTTTTGCTCAATTAGTAGCGATACATGGGAGGCAGTGAAGAAAGAGGCACAGAACCGTTTGAGCGAAAGAAGTACGGCTCATCCCGATGTGGTAGCACATTGGAAAAGTATTGTGAACGGGGAAATTCCGTTTGGATTGAGAGTTGAGGATTAGGAAAAATGAAACAAAATCCATGTAGATACTGTGCTTTATCCACGAAAACCAGATATGGACACAAGCCGTCACATGACAATGAATGTGTCGACTGTGAAAATCTGAAAAAGCATGTGGCATATCTGGACGAACATAGGAAATTCATTGAAGGTGAGCCGATTACCGATTTGACCGAACTATTACAGCAGGAATGGGTGATGTGGTATCACCAGACGAAACATATTGAGGTTTTCAAGTCTATGCAGATACGGATTGTTCTGCGGTGGCTTGAAAGGGGAGCGTTTAGGAAAGCGATTAGAAAAGAAAGCGAGGAAAAGTAAATGGCTAAATTTAAGGTATCGCAGGAAGCTGATTACGCAATGGGGCATTTGAGGTATGGACATCGAGAAGGCGTGATTGAGGCTGAATCAAAAGAAGACGCATTAAACAAATTGAAGAATGAAGGATATGCAGATTATCTTGATTTTGTTTTAGATGACTATTCTTGTGAAGATGTGGAATATGGCGATAATGAATTTAAAATTGAAGAAGTGGAGGAAAAGTAAATGGCAGAGAGCAAAAACACACAGGTAGCAACACAGAATCAGGCACAGGTAAGCACAAACAAGGTGACAGATTTTAGCCTTGGGATTTTCGGAACTTCTGATAATTTCATCATGGCTAACCAGATGGCAAAGGCACTGGCACAGTCAACGATTGTGCCGAAAGAGTATCAGGGAAATGTGAGCAATGCTTTGATTGCGATTGAATTGGCGACAAGACTGAAAACAAGTCCACTTATGGTAATGCAGCACCTTTATGTGGTATATGGTAGACCTTCATGGTCAGCACAATATGTAATTGCTATGATTAACGGTTCCGGTCGCTATGATATGGAATTGCAGTTTGATGAAAAGAACGACAAAAACGGGAAGCCATATTCCTGTATGTGCTGGACAGAAAAAGACGGACGAAAAGTAACTGGACCGACTATCACAATGGACTTGGCGAAAGATGAAAAATGGCTGGATAAAAATGGATCTAAATGGCAGACAATGCCGCAGATCATGTTGAGGTATAGAGCAGCTTCGTTTTTTGGACGCATGAATTGCCCGGATTTAATGATGGGTATGTACACAAGAGAAGAAGTCTATGAAATGGGAAAAGATGAATACAAAGTATATGACCTTGAAGCAGAAGTTAAGCATGACATTGAATCCCACGCCAATCAGGAAGAATTTGTTGTCGAGGAACCGGCGCAGATCGAGGAAAAACCCGCTCCGAAAACTGTTGCGGATGTAACCGCCGGAGCGAAAGAGAAAGAGCCGGTTGGTAAGGACACAAATGTCTCTGCCAAAGAAAAGAAAGAACAGCCATTGCCGGACTTCATGAAGGCTATGGAATAGGAGGAGAAAATGAGTTTATATAATGCGTTATTTGGTTTTAATCCAGCTTGTATATTAATTCTTCCTATGATTGGAAGAGGCGGACAAGAAGGATATCCGAGGTTTAGGGATTGCTTTGTTACAGATGAAGGAAATATCGCCGTTTATACAAGGGTTGGCGGTAATAATAGAAACTGTGGTTATGGAGAAGAGGAACTGTACAAAGACGAGAATTTTCTTTCTACCTACGATGATGATTTTGATTCTACTTATGCAACGTATGAATTTCGGCTTCCAGATAAATGGAAATCTGACTTTGACAAAATTACTACTGGTAGAATCATGGAAGTTTCAGATGAATATGTGGAAGTTGTTAAACAAACATTCCCAAAACTTTCAGAAGAAGGGCATATAAACAAAATATTCGGAAGAAATGAATAAAACATCCACGGCGGCTGAAAGTTTTGTCAGTAAGTGAACGAGGGTATGGTTCTGCCGGGATTGAAAGGAGAAAGTGAAATGAAACATTATAACAAAAAGTTTATCAGAGAATACATAGAAAATCACAAAGAACAGATTGAAAGCGTAGAATGCTTCATGCGTGAGGATTGGAGCTGGACTTGCGATACAGTATTCAAGGATGGAGAATTCTGCAAAGGATTTGACTGGAAAGGGAAATATCTGGAAGTCGCCGGAATTACAGGTTCTACATGGGCGACACCGACAATGGAGGTAGAGTTCAAAGACGGAAGGACAGAGATAATAGAATGTTGGATTGATGACGGGGACTTATTTGGACAGAATTATGAACAGTATCTTCCTTTGTATAAGGCAATGAAAGACTGGCTGAATAGCGAGGTGGAAGAATGACAAAGAAAGAAGCGTTAGAACTTGAAACAAAATGCGACAATCTACTTTCCGAAAACACTGGATTTTCTTGCAGTGTTTAACAGGCACTCGGTGGAAATTTGAGAATACAGTTTGGCGAGAATAACATCACAATCAGCAAGTATGACTTAGACACGCCGGAGTGGGTGCATTATATTGGGGATTATGGCGAACTGCAATCCTTTATCAGTTCGGTTCGTGTTGCTATTCGGAAAAACAAAGAACTGTTTAAAAAGCTCATGTGGAGTTATGCGAATGTGAGGGAGTTGGAAGAATGATCGGCACACTCGAACAGATGATAAAGGATATGGAGCATGGGGTTTATGACTTCACAAAGGACGGGAAGTGTTCCTCTTGCGGCTCATGCTGCTCCCGATACCTTCCTTTATCATCAAAGGAATTAAAGGAAATCAAGCGGTATGTAAAGAAGCATCATATTAAGCCAAAAGAGCATATATTCCCGACTACAGAGCCAATGCTTGATATGACTTGTCCGTTCCGTGATGAAGAAAATAAAATTTGCACCATATATCAGCAGAGACCGCAGATTTGTCGCAGTTTCTTGTGCTCTAACCCGAAAAATGGCATATGGGCGACAAAGCGGGAATTCCATGCGAAATATCGTGTGGTGGATATGAGGAAAGAAATTTGGGAGGAATAAATGAAAGTACATGAAGTTATTGAATTAGTTGAAGATTATGGCGCAAATACAACTCTTGGAGATTTGGCAAGATCAATCCAAAAAGAAAAAATTTATAAATGTCCGAAATGTCATGGAACTGGGAAAGTAAGTGTTAGATATAACGCATATCCTTCTGGGCTTCCAGACAGTGGGTTTGTAGAGGATTGGAAGTATAAAGATATTGAGTGCGATTTATGTCATGGCGAAGGCTATACCGAGCATGAGTACAAGCCGAGAATGATACAGGATGGATGGGAGTAAGATATGAACGCAGTTAAATCAGATGTAGAAAAATCAAGAGAAGAAAAAATTCGTACAATCGGTAGGCATTACGGATATGACGCGCAGAGCCGCCAGTGCATTGAGGAAATGGCAGAGCTGACACAGGCAATCAATAAATACTGGCGTACTGAATTGCAGTGTGGGAAAAATCTTTACAATCCGTGGGACGGATATATGCCGGATGATTCGGAAGAATACTATAACCTTGTTGAGGAAATCGCAGATGTGCAGATTATGTTGGAGCAGATGAAGTTCTTCCTTGCAGCAGGACATGACGTGAACTGCATTATTAATGAAAAACTGGACAGGCAAATAGAAAGGATTAACAATGAGCACGATTAAATCAGATGTGGAAAAATTATTCCAGAAAGAACTGGAGTCCGCAAACCAGAGATTTCCAATGTTCCATTCAGACTATGAGGGAGCGGCGGTTATTTTGGAAGAGATTGAGGAAGCTCATTCTGAAATGCTTGATATGGAATTGCATTACAAGAGTTTGTGGCAAACCGTTAAAGAAAATTTTATAAACACAGCGAGTTACGCGGAGTTGGTTTTCGATGATGCTATAAACCTTGCCTGCGAAGCCATCCAAGTAGCGGCCATGGCGCAGAAGTTCATCGGCAGTCAGAAAGAGAGGGAGAAGAGTAGATAAAACTGATTTATCTACGGCAAAAAAATGATTTGTGAAGGAAATCGGAAATTAGAATGGAGAAAAATAGACAAGTATTCTTCAAAATATTTTGTTAGCAATTTTGGAGATATATATTCTGCAAAAACAAACAAACTATTAAAAAAATCTGATGATGGATATGGTTACGATCAGGTTAATTTGTATTACGGAGGAAAAGTTCATCCAATAAAAGTGCACAGGCTTGTTGCAGAGGCTTTTGTTCCAAACCCACTAAATAAACCACAGGTAAATCATAAGGATAGAAATAGAAAAAATAATTTTTTTGAAAATTTAGAGTGGTGCACGAATACAGAAAACAACAGGAACCGTAAAGATAATCTGCTTATTGTTTATAACAATAAAAAAATGACTACTATTGAAATATCACAAAAACTAAATATAAAAGAAGGTACATTAAGATGGTGGATAAGAAAATTTGGGAAAGAATACGTTGAGAAAATGTTGGATGATATGAAATTTGATTCGGCGTATATGTTTTTACAAGAATTTTACTGTCCAAAAAACTTAATTGAAGTACCGACTCGAATATACAAAAAATATAAGGACTTTTGCATAAATATTAATATTATTCCATTACCAAGAAACACATTTTATGAAAGATTAAGAAAGTGCATAAATGGAGGGAATAAATGATGAAACTACGCTCAACAGGAAATCCAGACACGAGCAATCCGGCCGCAATGTCAATGTTGGAGTATCTGGCGAAGAGAGGACGTGAAACTATGAGTGGAATTTGTAAATATCCTGAAAGTGTGTGTCCGCACATGACGGTTTTAAAAGGTAAGTCATACTGTGATGCAACGCCGTGTCAGTTGGCGGGTGAACTGCCGAAACAGACCTTTGGAGACAAAATCAGAAGCATGAATGATGATGAACTGGCGACTATGCTTTGCAATACTTGTACATATTCTCAATTCTCTGGAGAACCAATGTTTTCTATCGGGATTGGAGATGGAGTAGATATTCCGCATAGTTACGGCGATATTTTGGAATGGCTGAAACAGCCGGCGGAGGAGTGAAATGTGACTAACGGAGACAAAATCAGGAACATGAGCGACGAAGAATTAGCAGAAATAATTTTGTGTCCATTTAGAGACAGTATATGTCTTTGGGGAAAAAACTGCAAAGAGTGCTGTCTTTGGTGGTTGAAGGAGCAATGTGAAGAGTGATGGAGTATGGATACATAAGGGTGTCCTCAAAAGACCAGTGCGAGGACAGGCAGATGGATGCTTTGACCAAAGCGGGCATTCCGGAAGACCATATTTTTACCGACAAGCAGTCGGGCAAAGATTTTGACCGCGTCCAATACGTCAAAATGATACGGACATTGAAAAGAAATGATGTTCTGTATATAAAGTCGATTGACCGTCTTGGCAGGAATTATGAGGCAATCATAGACGAATGGAACGCGATCACGAAAAAGATAGGAGCGGACATTGTAGTTCTGGATATGCCACTTCTGGATACAAGAAAAGGCAAAGACCTGATGGGAACATTCATAGCTGATTTAGTCCTTCAGATACTTTCCTTTGTGGCTGAGACGGAGCGCAGGAATATCAAACAGCGTCAGGCGGAAGGGATTGCGGCGGCGAAGGCGCGAGGCGTTAAATTTGGCAGACCACCGATGGAATTACCAGAAGGATTTAATGAAGTTATCCAGATGATTGAGCGAGGGCAGATAACTCAATTAGAAGGTGCGAAACGGCTAAATATGCCAATGTCAACTATGCGGTACAGGTGGAAAGGCAGGTGATATAAAAATGCTCTTGAAAGTGATTTCTACAGGCTCACAAGCCGGAAACTGCTATGCGCTGATTGCGGATAATGGGGAGATACTTCTGCTGGATTTTGGGTGCGAACCAAAGAAAATCCTGCAAGGTATTGACTATAAGATTTCCGATGTAAGAGCAGCGTTACTCACCCACCCCCATTTTGACCATGCCAAAGCATATCATTGGCTTTTTCAGAACGGTATACCGATTTATACCAATGACGAAACCACAGAGCATTTTGAAATCATCAGCGGAGAGAAGATGATAGGGAAACCGGAGAGGATTCCGTTTGAGGTTGGATCGTTCCGAATTGTACCGTTCTATGTTCCTCATGATGGTTGTCCATGTTACGCATACATAATCAGCCATCCAGAGTGCGGAAACATCATATATGCCACAGATATGAGCCGTATTGCACAGGTGGACGAAAATTACCGCTTGAAGATGACAGATGGTAAG
>CALVNE010000054.1 GCA_944349515.1 uncultured Clostridia bacterium
CGTTATATTTAAAGCCGTTATATTCAAACGGTGTGCCATTAAGCGTCACGCCAAAGCCACTTGTGGTTGTGCCGAACGCCACATTTGTGTCGGTTAAACCAGAAGCGGTTTTTGTTTCGCCGAATTTCACATAGTTATCATCGGCAATATTTTGTTGATAGATTTCCACGTTATATGTCACAGTTTGAGGGGTTGCCGAAACGGTGAAAGTCTTATTCGTTTTAATTTGAACGGAGGAAACGGTCGCCTCGCCATCCTTAAACACTGGGTTTGCGTAGCCCGGTTTTGTGGTTGCGCTGAGGGCGATTTTTTCGTGGTAGAACACGGTGAAGGTGTAGACGTTGCCTTGCACGGCTGGCGTTACCGCCTTCGCGCCGGTTCCGGTCATGGAAACGCCATCAATGCCAGTTCCGGCGGTGACGGTGACGGTGTAGGTCCCACGAAGAAGGTAGAAGTTAATCACCAAACTGCCGTCGCCCGCAAGGGTCACGGAGGCGCCCGGGTTATTATTTGTGCCGGACGAAGTGGTGGTTGTGCGGTCATACTCCGTCGCTTTAAGTGTAAGGTTAGAGTCAATGTAGTTCTTCACAAGCGTGTCGAGGTTGATTGTTTCGCCGGCGTCCGCGCTTGGGGTGTTTGTGGTGAGGAGCGAGAAGTCACTTGTCAGCGAAAGGGTCGGGTTGGACTCGCCCGCGTGATTTCTGGCGCTCGCGTTGGTTTGATAATAGTAGTTCACGGTGTAAGAAACCGGGTCCGCTTGCCAAATGGCGTAGAGGATAACATCGTCGCCGTCCGCAGAGGAGAGCATGGAAACACTCTCGCCCGCTTTCCAAAGTCCGTCATCGGCGTTCTCAACATAGTCACTGCCAAAGGCGGAAGGGTCGGTTGCCGGGTTCTTGGACCAGCCAAGGAAGGTGTAGCCCGCCTTCTCGAACACGTCGCTCCTCAGCGTGTAGGACTCGGTGTAGTCAAGTTCGACGCTCGCCGTGCCAGTGGTAACAGAAACGCTTCCCGGATAACGCGAGTCATTCGAGTCGAAAGAAAGTGTGTAGGAGTGCTCCGTCCAAATGGCGTAGAGGGTGATGTCCGAGGTGTGTTTGAATGGAATGGTGTGCCCGTTCGAGCCAAGTTGTGCGGCGGAGTAAAGTATGCTGCCGTCCTGAGTTAAGGACCAGCCGGCAAAGGTGTAGCCCTCGCGCACAAAGTCGGTTTCGCTGTTAGGAAGATAGGTATAGTTTTGTGCGTATGTGGCGGTTGCGCCCGAAACAGTGTTGCCGGACCCGCCTTCAATCTGTCCCTCGCCCGCATGGTAGGTCACAGTGTATGTGAGCGCCTCCCACTGTGCGTAGAGGTCAAGGGTGAGCGTGTCGGTGTTAATGCCCGCTTCGCTTACAGGCGTGTCGCCGGTAACAGATACGCCATCGCCGTTTGATTGCGTGTTCCAGCCCAAGAAACGGTAGCCCGCGCGCTGAGCGGAAGGCATGCCGGTAATGGAGGTCACGCTGGTGATGTAAAGACTGTTATTGAAGGTGTCGGTGGACTGGTCGGAATAGCGCAAGTGCATAATTCCGTTGTTAGAGTTCAGCGCGTCAATCGTGAAGGTTGGCGTGCTTAGCCCTTCAACATCGGTGTCGCTCGGGTTGAGGTGGAAGGTCACCTTCACCGTTTTAGCCTCCCAAATGGCGTAGAGGTTGAACACGCCGTTCGGCTCCGGAGTGAGGTTGATAACGCCCTCTTGTTCGTCCGTATAGACCACCTTTTCGTCGGTGTTCAAACTTTTTTCGGTTGCCCAGCCCATAAAGGTGTAGCCGTCGCGGGTGAATGTGTTTTTCTTCAAGGTTTGCGCCTCGTCATAAACGAACGCTTGGTTGGTCATGGTGCCGTCACCGCCGTTGGCGTTAAAGCGCACCTCGTAGTTGTTCGCCGTCCAACCGGAATAGAGCGTGTGGTCGCTTGCCGTGGAAACCGCGGTTGCCGAGGTTACCGGTGTGTCGGTTTCGACGTTCGGGTTCTCGTTCAAATACCAGCCCTCAAAGGTGTAGCCGGTTTTGGTTGGGGTTGGTAAGTTCCCATACCCCGCGCCGTACTTAACCGTTCGGTTACCAATCGCATGGTCCGCCTTGATATCCGAAACCTTCTGCACGGACACATTCTTAAACTCGAACACCTCACCGACGGTCCAGGTGGAAGACTCGAAAGAAAGTTGACTATATAATCCATCCTGACTATCAACGTAGGTAAATCTATGTGTTACCGTTACCCATTTATTTGGTTCAGTAATGGTGTAGGATATACGTCCGTTTAGCCCATAGCCAAGTGCATGCAATCTATGAGCATGAGTTGATCTTATATCTACAGACCAAACATATTCTTCTCCTTTATCAAATTCATGTGATGAAAGATAAAATCCACCTTGACCATTACTAGTTGTCACTGTGATTGAAGTCACAAATTCATTATCAATCAAATAAACCGCATGGGTTCCAGTACAACCATCCTCAAAATTAGCTACAACATATGGATAAGGCTCTAAATTCTCCGCGTCAAAATTTACAGTGTAGTTGTTGACTGCCCATTGAGCGTAGAGGGTGGTGTTTTCGGTGATAGTGTCAATATTATCATAGCCATAGTAGGTGCCAGTGCCGTCCGCACGAGTGTTCCAGCCGACAAAGTGCCAGCCCGTTCTTTCAGCGTATGGCAGTGCGGTAGGCGTGCCGTAAGTCACTGGCATACTTGTTACAATCTCGTCTTGCTTATATGCAAAGAAGGAAATTTCTAAGTTGTTAAAAACAGTATTTACGCCTCCAAGATATATGTTAAAATATGCAAGCGTTCCGCCGGTTGAAACATTAAGTTCTGCGCTATAATTATCACAAAAATCAGTTTCAGTAACTTTATTACCGGCTAGAGCAAACTGTATAGATCCATTTCCTGCAGCATATCTCCCCCAACTCCCGTCAGAAACATACCAGCCGACGTTGTAGGTCCCTGCCTCGAAGGTGCTTTCAAAAGAGATAAGTGTGATTTCGCGTGACTGTCTGCCGTCCAGGTGGAAGACGTTGGTGCCGGCGTCATAGTCGATAGTCACGCCGTTTTGTGTGCCGTGATAATCTTCTTCACGAATGGCATAGTTAAGCCCACGGCGCCCCTCGGAGCCGGTGTAGTTTTGGTTAAAGGAAACGGTATAGGTCGACGGAGCCCACTGTGCGGTTAAGGTGACGTTACCGAAAATGCGCTCGGAGGAGTTCGCCGAGGTGCCGTTGGTGGTGACTACGTCGCCCGGTTCAAGTTGGCTCTCGTTTAGTGTCGCCCACTTGGAGCCCTCTCCGCCGGTGACGGTGAAGTGGTCAAGGTCATGTCCGGTGCGGGTGATGTCGGTGGAGGCAGGAAGGGTGAAGCCGACGTATTGCGCGTTGACAATGCCGTTCGAGTAGTCCACAGCGCCGTAGACGTTATAGTGGTAGGTGCGCGTGGTTTGCCCGCCCGAGAACTGCCCGCCGGTGCCGGCGTTGACGGTGGCGGTGTAGACGATATAGTCATAGTAGACGGAAACGTCCAGCGAGCCGTCGCCAACCACAACAAGCGAGTTGTTTGTTTTGTTGGTGGTATAGCGGTCATATTCAAAGCCGTTGACGTTGAGCGTCGCCTCAATTTGCTGTTGGATAAAGGAAATTTGAGCCGTTTCGTCGGCATCGTACTGCGTTCCGTTCGAGAAGGAGCCAAGGTGCGAGTACGCGTCGCCCTCCTCGGTCTGCACGTAGACGATGACGTCGAAGTTAACCTTTTCCGCTTGCCACTCGGCAACCAGCCTCACATTGCCGTACTTGCCGGAAACTTGCGCGCCCGCGGTGTAGTCGACAGTTGTGCCATTATCCACCGTCCAGTTGCTCTCGGCGTCGGTGGTCTGAACATTCCAGCCCACAAGGCTGTAGCCGGCGCGCTGAACGTTGGTGTTATTATAAAGTGTGACAGCGTTTGGATAAGTATACCTTTGCGTGGTGGCGGAAGAGTTTATGAAACTGCCCGCGCCCGCGTCATAGGTAATGATATATTCATTTGCGTCCCACTGCGCAACAAGGATGACATTGCCGTACTTGCCGGAAACCTGCACGCCCGGTGCGTAGTCGACGGTGGCGCCGTTGTTAACCGTCCAGTTGTTCACGCTGTCGGTGCCACTTGCTTGCACGTTCCAGCCCATAAAGGTGTAGCCAATGCGTGTTACATCGGTCTCGTCCAAAAGGTTGAAGGCGGAATCGTCGATATGGTAAGACTTTGTCGCGTCAGAAGAGGTGACAAAACTTCCGCCGTTCGCGTCATAGGTTATGGTGTAAGGGTTGTGCGTCCACACAGCGCGCAAGGTGACACTGCCGTACCAGCCGACAGGAAGAGCATTGCCCGGCGAAAGCGTGGTGGTTCCCCAACTTGCGCTATACTCGCCCGTGGCGCTGACGAACACCCACTCGTCAAGCGTCCAGCCGTAGCGGACGAACTGAGTGTTGCCAAGGAGGGTGTAAACATCCTTGATAGTGTAGGCGTTATTAATGGTCACGGTGGCGCTTGTTAAGGCACTGCCGTTATAGTAAACCTCGTCGTAATATGCGCTTCCACTTGTCGGCGCAAAGGAGTAGGTGACGCTATATCTGTTTGCGCTGAAATTAGCGGTCAATGTGGCGTCGCTGTTTAGCGCGTACGCGGTGCCAGCCGAAAGAGTGGTGCCGTCCGAGGAGGTGCCGGTGTTCGAAATCGTCCAGCCGGTGAAGGTGTAGCCGGTTGGTGCGGTGGCAGTGAAGGTCTTGTTCACGCCGTACACCTTTTCCTCGTCCGTGGTAGCGCTGTTTACGCTTAAGGTGATGTCATATATTTCTCTCACAACAACATTTCTGCTATCGTTCGCGGTTGGCGTCCACGAGAAGGACACGGTGTTCCTACTTGAGGACTCGGTCGGCACGGCGCCGAGTGCGAGGTAGTAATCGCGCGAAGTTGTGCTACGCGTTATGGTGATTGTTATCGCCTCGTCGCTATACGCGTGCGAAACAGTCACTCGTCCGCCGTATGAGAGGGTTTGGGTCGAGGAATCGTCGCCCCTTCTCACAGTGACGGTGGTTGCCGTGGTTCCGCCGAAGCCGTCCCCGCCGGCGAAGTCGTTGTAAGTTATCGTCAAAGTTTGGTTATTAGCGGAGTACTGCGCGGTTAAAGTAAAAGTATAGGTACTAGAGTTATCCCTATTCCAATTCGCGGTCAGTCCGCCTTGATTGTTGGTGATAAGTGTGCCGTCAAGCACCCAGCCGGTGAAGGAGTAACCGGTGAGGTTAGAGATAACCGGCGTAACGACGTCTGAAAGAGTGTAGTCAGTTTGACTATTGCCACTTCTTGTGCGGTAGAAGTTTCTGTCGCCATAGCGCACATAGAGAGTGGTTGGAGTGTTAAGAGTTGGGCTTCCTCCGTTACCAATCATGGAGGAATAGTTGGTGTTTAAAGTAATGGTATAAACATTCGCCTTCCAAATGGCGTAAAGGGTGACCTCGCCGTTCACCGCGCTGGAGAGGTTGTTTACGCTCTGCTTGTCGACGTAGGTTGCCGTGGTGGCGCCGGAGTTGGTGGACCAGCCAAGGAAAGTGTAGCCGTTGCGTGCGAATTCGTTAGCGCGAAGGTTCTGCGCCACGCCATAGGTAAATTCTTGGTCCTTCATACTGCCACCTGTGGCGTTATTCCCGTCAAAATGCACGGTGTAGGTGTTCGGCGACCACTGCGCCACGAGCGTGACATCGCCGTATCTGCCAGTGACAGCGGTGCTTACCGGATAGGTGGTATTTTGGTTCCACGAATAGGTGCCGTCGTTAAGCAAGCCGACATTTCCCGTCGGTTTCCAGCCGGTGAAGGTGTAACCTGTACGCGCGATACTGCCCGCGGTGAGGGTGGTGGTGTCCTCAATGTCATATGTGAAAGAGGAAGGTAGGTTGGTGACTCCGCTAACCCCTCCCGCCGAATAGGTGACGCTGTAGGTGTGAGGCGACCAAATGGCGTAGAGTATGCCGGCGTTCGCGATATCTACAAAGAGGTCATCGGCTGAGGTGAGTTGTGTGCCTGCTTTTATGATGTTAGCGCTATTTGTTGGACTCTCGTTCTCGTCAAGCGCCCAGCCCACGAAGTCGTAGCCCTCGCGGACAAGCCCGTCGGACGAGCGCACGGTGAAGGTTTGGTCGGCGCGAAGAGAGAGGAGGTCCTTGAGTTCGTCGCCAGTGGTGTAGCGCCCGCCGTTGGAGGCAAAGATGATGGTGTAGCCATGCACGCTCCACTTGGCGTTTATGGTGACGGCGCTAGAAATCGTCCAATTGCCGGAGAGCGTGAGAGAGGACTTAACATAGTCCATAACCATGTTACTTTCGGTGTTATAGTAATATCCGTCGAAATCGTAGAGGTTGTCTGGGTCCGTTGGCACCAAAGTGCTGAGTGCCACTGTAGTTGACCCGGTCTGCGCGCTATACACCGTGGTGCCGTCAAAGAGGATATACACGGTGCGAGTTTTAGAGCCGTCAGACAACTGCCCAAGCCCCGTGTTGACAGTCACCGGAATGCGCTGTGCCGACCAGTTTGCGGTAAGAGTAGGGAAAGCGCCACTCGTATAGTTCACATTCCAATCTTTGGTGAAAACACCCTGTCCGCTTGTGTAGAAGTCACCATTATAGCTCCAACCAGTAAATGTATATCCTACCTTTGTTGGAATAAATTCATCTATAAGATTTCCACCTACCCAAGAGTCATAGATATTTCTTGAATCATATTCGATATATACCGTTGAATAATCATATTCTGGTGTTGTTGAAGCCGAACCTTTGTTGAGGTTGAGTGTAACAGGAATACGCTTAGCCTCGTACTGAGCGTACAAGGTGACATTCCCGCCCGTCAGCGTGCCGATATTTCCGGCGTTATAGGTGTCGCCACTGCCGTCCGCCTTGGTGTTCCAGCCAGTGAACATATAGCCCTCGCGCTTTGCGATAGGAATATATGTGTTTTCATCGTGCGTGATAACCTGCGTAGTCATCGGCGCGTTGTAGTAAAGATAGAACCTAATTTGGTAGTTGTTAAAGGTTGGCAAATCTCCACTAAGATTGTGAGTGATGGATATCACAAAGTTTTCTCTATTTAATTCCTCTTCAGTAACATTTTTTTCGTTTTCAAATGAACGATTTTTCAAAACAGTAGCTCCAAGCTCTACATATTCTTGCCATAATCCAGTATCATCAACATTAAAGAATGCCGACAGAATACTATTACCACTTGTGTTTAACACACTCCCAGCAAGCACATTATAGCCGAAGGTGTAAGAGCCTGCCGAAAAAATGCTTTGATCTGTTAAGTGAACCAAATAAAAACCTGCGTTTTTGTTTAAATTTAAAGTTCCATTGATTGTATATACATTTGTTTGTCGATTATATGATATAGTTAACCCGTAATACTCATAAACCCACTCTTCGCCAGACCAATCTTCATTTGTGCGAAGCGCGCCATAATTTAGTCCTGTCACAGTTGCGCCTGTGGCATTTGCATTATAGGTCACGGTGGTGGTGTTGGCTTGCCAGTGCGCGAAGAGGGTCATGGTGCCGGAGTATTTATCCCAATTGCGGGCACCGGTGCCGTTGGCATTGTAATATTGCACGCCCGACGTTTTCGCGTCGAAGAAACCTAGGAAGGTGTAGCCGGTGCGGGTTGGAATTTTGTCGTCCGAAAGAGCCACCAGCGCCGTGTTATAAGTTGCCGTAATTTCGGTGGTTGTGGTGGACGTGCTTGTGCCAAAATGTCCGCCGTTGGCATCCAGCGTCACTTGATACTGGTTATTATCCCACTGCGCCGTTAATGTTACGTTGCCGTAGCGAGAGTAAGCGCTAACATTTGCGCCCTCGCCTAGTTTCGACGTTCCCCAATTGTGGTTGCTTCCGCTTGGCACCCAACCGGTGAGGGTATAGCCGTTGCGGGTGACAGCCTCGGCAGTGAAGAGGGTAAAGGCGGTGTCGGAATAATAGCCCGCCGTGGCGTTATTTGTGGAGTTGTTGTAAGTTCCGCCGTTGAGGTTATATGTGATTGTGTAGTTCACCCTCTGCCAAACGGCGTAAAGGGTGTCAGCACTGGTTGTTGTGTAATTAGCACTAAGCGTGCCGTTGGAGCCGATAACTATGCCAGTGGCACTTTCGCCCGGATCAAGCGGGTCAAGATCGCTTGTTGACCAGCCAAGGAAGGTGTAGCCGTTTAAGCGTGCCGTGATAGCCGAAATTTGAGTGGAGCAGTCAGTGGCACCGTTTGTGCCGTTTTGATAGAGTTCACGCGTGCCGTATTTTGCAAAAATGGTGGTATCGTTCGGCGTGAGCGTGATAGAGCCTATGCCCGGGCTAGTGACCGAACTTGGAATTGGCGTGTTGGTGTTAAGTGTGATTTGATAAACCTTTGCCGTTACGTTCGCGGTTAAGGTGACGTTGCCGGTTTGTTTTGTGCGCGTGGTGTTGTGGTTGATAGTGCCCGACCATGTTTCCACCGCTGTGGAGACCGTCCACGAGTCTATCTGATAGCCGGTTATGGTGATAAGGTCGCCGTCCTCATTTGCGCCCACGGTGATTGTGTCGTTAACATTATAGCCCACCGTCGCCAAAGTTTGCCCACCATAGCGATAGGTTATGGTGTATGGCTGAATTTCCCAACGCGCAAAGAGGGTGACGTTGTTCTCCGCCCTATCCCAATTGCGGGCGCTGGTGCCGGTGCGAGAGTAATACTGCTTGCCACCGGTTGCGGCGCTTGTGTCATAAAAGCCCACAAAATTATATCCCGCGCGAGACGGAAGGTTACCGCTGGCGATTGTTGGCATAGGGGAATCATAGGTCGCGGTTACCTGTGTGGTCGCGCCCGCCGTTCCGCCATTAGGGTCCAAACGGACGGTGTAGGCGTTAGCGTCCCATTGCGCATAGAGAGTGTCGGTGGCGTTCGCTGAGTACGCTCCGCTCGCGCCGATAGCCGTGCCAGAACCGTTCGCGTTCGTGTTCCAGCCGTCGAAAGTGTAGCCGGTTTTGTTGAAGGTGTTTGCCCTTACATTTATGTCAATGTCATGCACCTTGTAAGAGTCTGCCATGATGCCACTGCCGGTGTTGTTGTTATATGATATAGTATATACTTGATATAAGTATACATTAACAGTAAGCACATTGTTGCTCATTGCCGAGAAATCGTCAAACTCCACCGAGAAGAAAAGGGTGTTGCCACTCGCGTTCAAGTTGCTTGGAGTGGAAGAAAGTTGCGTTTGCGATAAGTAGTAGTTTGGAATGCCGGTGAAGGTGAGCGCCAAAGTCTGACCGAAGTCGACCGGCGTTAAAGTGACAGAGTTCGCGGAGGAGGCAATCGAGCCACTAAAATCGTCGACATCGCCGTTCACACTGTAACTTACCGCCGTGGCAGTTGACTGATTGCGATGTAAGGAAATTGTCACGCTGTAGGCCTTCGCCGTCCAATGCGCGTAAATGGTGCTGTTGCCCGCCACATCCCAAACATGCGTGCTTGTTGCAACATTGTCAGAAACGCTGTAGTACTGCGTGCCGGTGCCGTTGCTATATTGACGGAATTCGTCAAGCGTGTAACCATCGCGCTCTGGAAGGGTGTCAATATCCGGCATTGCCGCGCCGTAATAAGCCTTCACCGAGGTGGTTCCTGCCGTACCGCCGTTCGGGTCGAGGGTGACGGTGTATTGAATCGGCGCCCAAATGGCGTACACAGTATCCGAAGTGGCATTGCCAGACGCCGTCCACGTGCCGTTCACCGCACCACTGCTGGAAATGACGTATGTTTTGCCGTTTGGCGTTGTTGCCCAACCTTGCAAAGTGTAGCCCGAAAGGGTGGCGTGCGGCGTTCCACTTAGCGTGCTTGAGCCGTAGTTAGTGGTAAGCGTGCCGCCGCTGGAAACGCCAGTGAGGCTAGCCACGCCCAAAATGGCATTCCCGCGCGTGTCATCGCCGTTTTTGCTCTCGTCGTTGGCGTTAAAGGTGATAGTCACCGTTTTTGCCGTCCAGCGTGCGTGAAGGGTGGCGTTTGTTGTGGTAAATCGGGTAGCGTTATCGTTAAATGCCCCAGCCGAGGTCACAACTTGCGTGCCACTGCCGTTTCCCCCTGTGTAATAGCCTTGGAAGTTATATCCCGTGCGGATTGGAACCGCCAATTGGCTCAGCGGGCTTGTGCATACTTTATTTGAGTAAAAGCCGGTGTTATATTTTAAATAGATAGGAGAGGTTGTTCCGCCCGTGCCATTTTGATTGTTTAAACTTATCGTATAAACCGCCGGCTTCCATTGTGCAAATAAGGTCACACTTCCGCTCGTTGCCGGTATGTTTTCCGTGGTGATTGTGGCGCCGTTCGCAAAACTAGCGCCCGTGCCGTCCTCTGCCGTGTTCCAGCCGTTAAAGTCATAGCCCGCAACTTTAAAAGCATTTGCTTCCAGCGCGGTGTTCGTGCCGTAGGTTATCGTCTGCTGATCCATAGTGCCGGTGGCTTTGTTCACAAGACCATCGTCGTTCGCGTCAAAGGTGAAGACGATATCGTTCGCTTGCCACTGCGCCGTTAAGGTGACGTTGCCGTACTTATTCGCTATGTCCGCGCCCGACGCGAAGGTTTCGCCGTTCGACCAGTTTCCGCCCGCACTAGTCACCGTCCAGAAAGGCGATTTTGCGGTGTAGCCCGTCCTTGTAATCGCCGAGGATTGCAGTAGCGTTGCACCGCTGTCGTAAGTGTAAGGAAGCACCACATTTGCCGTGCTTCCATTATATGTACCACCTTTTAAGTTTAATGTTATACTATAATCTAATTCTTTCCAAACCGCGTAGAGCGTTCTCGATTCGGTTATCTGCACCGTTTCGTCATAGCCCTCGCCGTCTGGGTACGCCCGCCAGCCGAGTAGTTGATAGCCCGGCCTTGTGAGCGCGTACGCCCCGCTTATCGTTATCGTGTTCGAGCCATTAAGCCCAATGACCGCTTTGCCTTGGTCCTTTTCTGCCATATCGTGGTCGGCGTAAAGCACAACAACGATTGGGGCAGAGCTCAGTTGCTTCAAAACATATTGCGTCGGATACGGGTAGAGCGACGCGCCTTGCGTTGTTCCGCCTTCGCCTTCAACGGCGTACATCCAACCATCCTCACTCGACTCGCTAGTGAACATGAAAGCGCCCGACCAAAGCGCTATCTCGTCGCTGTTGCCTTCCAAAAGAAAAGCGTTGTGCGAGAAAAAGCCGACGCGGTAGGCAAGTCCCACCTTCGCGCCCGAAGTCGGCTTGCTGAGAAATTCCGTTGTGGAAACCGCAGTGCCGTTAGGGTCCCAGCCTCTCATACCGCTCGCCGTGTCGTAGTAAACCGCCTTATATTGTCCAGCTGAGTAAGTGGAGGCCGGAGATGTCACCGCCGAACCGTTGGAGGCAAAGAAAACGGAGTTGTTCATGATAACTGCCCCCGGCAATGAGGAGGTGTCAAAAAGCGTTATACCGCTTGTTGCACTTCCGGTGTAAACAAATATGGAATTGCTGATACTCACAGTCGCACCGTTGAAATTAGCAAAACCTGTGGCATCACTAAACTCAACAAGAGTGTTTGTGAATGTCACAGTTGTACTGCTGTTGAACGTCAAATCGCTTAGGTCTGTATTCCCAATTTGCGACACGCCGTCAACAAAATACTCATTCGCGATTGAGATTTTGACATTACCAGTAACATCTTCCGTCGTGTTGACGGTCGATGACGAGACCTCCTCTTCATCGCTCATGACAACCGTGCTGTAACTTGCGTTCTGCACAGCAAGCGCATTCACTCCAATTCCAAACATCGAAGCAAATATGCACACACCAGCCACAATTATGAGGTTTAATTTTCTTTTCAGCTTTTCCATTTTTTTCTCCTTGTTAAATTCCTTTCTTTGCGAATTTTTATGGTGTCCTTCGTTGTTACAATTTTCCCGCAAAATTTTGCGTTCCAATTTTTACCTAAATTAATTATAATATATATGTGCAAACTTTGTCAAATTAATCACAAAAAAAATAATAAAAAAATATTTTTATTTCATTGCCCATTTTCCCGACATTTCGGCGCAGAAAAATAGTTTAAAATTAGCGCGTAATCGCCCAAAAACCACCACTTTTGTAAAAAATTAAAAATACCGAAAAAATAGAAAAATTTAAGAAAAAATCGCGTTTTTTCAATTTTTTTGCGTTTTTTATGCATTTTTTATTAATTTTTTGATAATTTTTATTTTTTGCCCCTCTTTATTTTTTCAAAAATATCACCAATTTTCTCCCTCAGCATAACATGATATTAGAGTACAAAAGAGGTTGCTATGTCGTCTACACTTTTAATAATATTCGGGTTTTCTATCACCTTCCTTATGACAACTCTCGGCGCGGTCTGTGTCTATTTTTTGAAAAAGCCCTCCAACTTTTTAAATATGCTCACGATAGGGTTTGCGTCCGGAATCATGCTTTCGGCATCCATTTGGTCGCTCCTCTTGCCGTCCATTGAGTACGCCGAGGAAGAATACTCAAATCTCGCCATACTTCCGGTCGCCACAGGCTTCCTTTTGGGAGGCATGTTTATGGTTTTTCTCGACAAGGTCACCGGGCATTTTAGCAACTTGAAACAAAACGAAGGCAAAAATAAGGCGTTTAAGTTGTTCACAGCCGTCACCGTACATAATATCCCCGAGGGGTTGGCGGTCGGCTTCGCCTTTGGGTCCGCCTTCGCCACAAACGGCAATCTCTTTCCCGCCTTCTTAATCGCCCTAGGTATAGCCCTACAAAACTTTCCAGAGGGGCTCGCCGTCGCCCTCCCAATGTATAAAACGCTCGGAAATAAGCATAAAGCCTTCTTCTACGGCACAATGAGCGGTATTGTGGAGCCAATTTTCGCTATCTTGGGCTTTTTTCTCGCAAGCCAACTGACATTTCTTATGCCATGGCTACTTTCTTTCTCCGCTGGTGCCATGATATATGTGGTTATCGAAGAACTCCTGCCCGAACTTCACATTAACGAAAAAACCACAATCGGCACCTGGGCATTCATGCTCGGCTTTGTGATAATGATGATTTTAGATTTGTGCCTATAATTAAATTTTTATGAAATACTTTAAATATTCAAAAAGATATTTATAAAAAATAAAAAATTTCTTTATAAAATGCAAAAATTGCAAAAAAAATGCAAAATAATTAAAAATTTTCATAAAATTAAATCAAAAAAAACTACGTGCAAAAAATATTAAAAATTATATGACAATCTACCGAAAAAACATGGCGTAAAAACTCCGGTGAAAAACTGCATAAAAATTAATTAAAAACGCCAAAAAACTGATAAAATACATATAAAATCAAAAATACATATAAAATCAACCAAAATTATGAAAAAATCAAAAAAATTATCAATTATTATAAAAAAATCAAATATTATAAAAAAATTAAATATTATAAAAAAATTAAAAAAGGTTTAATGAGCTTTTTATATTAAGGCGCGTAATTACAAAGATATAAAACAAAGAAACTGGAACAAAAAACAAAGAAGAAAAGAGTACAAACAAAAAAGTTCGGATTATTCTTGTTTGGTGCGACAAGTGATAAAGTATCTGAACCACCTTCAAGTATTTATTGGAGTTGGTTATATCAAACTAAGAGTTAAGATAAATTAACTTGTCTTATAAAATTATTATATCATAAATTATTTATATTTCAAAACAAAAAGAGAGAAACTTGGATTAGACTTCTCTCTTCATTGTCCTAACTGTTGGATTTGAATGTGTCCGAAAGGAGTGAGTAAACACTTTTTGCGGACAGGTTTATCAAATCTCCGCCATTGTCAAAATAGGCCATTAGGTCGTGAGCGAACTGAAAGGCAATTTCTTTCATTTGCTTTTTGCCATACTCACAGCAACCGATTGTGAGTTTGTTTGTGGACAAGTTGCAACGGGCGGTGTTCTTATTTTGCAAGGAACTATTA
>CALVNE010000055.1 GCA_944349515.1 uncultured Clostridia bacterium
CAAAAATACTCGTAACGATTGGATTGCAGTGTATAATTTTATTGCTTGTGGGAATTATCGGCGCAGTCAAAGGAGCTGTTTTGCCTGCGGAGCAGTACGTCAATCAAGCAGGAATATCGGCAAACATTGTTCTCGTGGGGAATGGCGCGATTTTACTCGGTATATTTAATCTGATATTCTTCCCTCGTTACTTCAAAGCACCCGATAAAATCGGGGTTCCTTTTGTAATCGGCGCAATCGTCGAGTTTTTGCTGATCGGCGTTTTTATCATTTTACGTTGGGCTATACCGCTGTATTCTATTACGCTGAACGGACTTAATACTGTAAATACGGGAGCAAAGGCAGCCGCTCTAATCATAGAATTTGTTGTCTATATCATTCTATCTGTTATAAGTTGCAAACTATCAATGAAATGCTTTCAAGAAATTGATGTTTAAGAAAACCTATATTTAATTATAAAATCCATCGGGTGTAACATCCGATGGATTTTGTTTACATTGAATTGGCTGCTTTAATTCTAATTTTACTTTTTTGTGTCCTTTTGTTTGCTTATATCCTTCAAGCAAGCTTTCTAAAAGTACACCCTCGGGCGTTTCGGGAATATTCTCCATTGCGGAGAGTATTTTAACGCCGTTGTCTTTCAGGTGTTTGCGGTGTATCGCCATCTCGTACTTGTTTCGCGAAAAGCGGTCTAATTTATAGCAAAGCACATAGTCCCATGCCTTCTTGTCGCTGTCTTTGAGCATTTTCTGGAATTGCTCGCGGTTGTCGTTGGTGCCCGTCGTGGCGCGGTCTATATATGTGCCTGCCACGGCAAGATTATTTCTCTGCGCGTACTCACGGCATACTCTTATCTGACCTTCAATCGACTGTTCGGTCTGATTATTGCTGCTGTAACGCGCGTATATCACACAAGTTTTCATTGGATTTTCCTCCTTAATTCGTTTGGTTTTCTGTCTTTCGACGGAGACAAAAGAAAACGGAAACGCGGTGTAATTGACCCCTGTATATCATTAAATTACCGCCCGTCAGGGGTTGCCGTTAGGCAATGCACTTTACCCTTGACGGGCGGTGCGGTTCCGTTTACAATCTCCGTAGAATTATCCCAAAAAATCTTTGCTTCGCAAATCTTTTTTGGGAACCCTGTAATAAGACAAAGTTAATTTACCCTCGGCATTTGCTCTATCACCTCGGGACTGACCGTGCCTATAATTTCACCATCTTTTATACATGTGAAGTTTGGGGCAAGTATGTATTTGAAACCCTGCTCCTCATCTCCCATGGGACAGAGTATATCTTCGTCCATAACGTCAGAGATAAAGTAGGTCTTCATTCCCCGTGAATAGACAATCTTCTCATCGTTCTTGCTTATGTACTTGAGCATATATTTGATGCTGTCGCCGACTTCGTAGATATTGTTGACGGCGGAAAAATCGCTTCGCCCGAACCGCTCGTTGAAAAAGCTGTTCTGTATGCTCTTTTCCCGCCTGCGCCGCTTGGTGCTGTAATCTTCGTGTTCCTCCAGCTCGCCCGGCATCTGCCCGTCCGGTATGTAAGCAAGGGCGTGGAAGTGCAACCTTTCGTTCAATTCGCCGCGCTCCCACGCGCCTATGTATCGCCAGTTTCTTCTGTTAGATAGGTGATATAGCGTATTCATTAGCGATTTACGGAAGGTTTCTTCCGTGTGCTTTTCGGAATCATAGGTAAAAGTACAAAAGTAGTTCCAGCGGTAGCTGTACCCGCGCCGTATCATTCTTTTGTACCGTTCCCAACGGTTTCGGCTCAATCTGTCGAAGTGCTGTTCAACGAAGTTTACCGCTTCGTCCTCATCCTTGAACATAGGCGCAAACTCCTGCAACAGCTTGGCCTTGCGCTTTGCCCTTTTACCTTTTGATTTTGCGAAAGATTTTTCAAACTGTTGCAATCTTTCGCTCTTTTCGGGTTTGTCCCTTGGCCGTCTCTGCCTGTATGGCCGCTCTGTGTGGGGTATGGCTATCCAGTTGCTGCCGTCGTAGTAGATCTTTGCTTTAAGGAGGTTCATTCGTCACCTCCCCGCATAAGCTCGGTTATGCGGCTGAGCAGCGCGGAACAGAATATCCGCTTCTCATACTCCGGCAAAGAGGTGATGTCCGCCTTGCCTGTTACGGTTACCGTGAAGTCTTTCGTCTTGTTTTTCTGCAAATTTAGTCCTCCGAAGAAAAAATTTGCACGAAAAAAGGGCATAGCACAAAAGAGAGAAACACTTACAGTTCGTTAATTTCTTTCTTTTATGTTATGCCCTTGAATCTTCACGACCCCGCCTCGATTTTCCGCTCGAGGACCACGGCGCGGCTATTTTCAGCTCGATCTCTTATGCGTTGGTATCGCTTCAACGGCTCTCTATTCTATCTTTCCTATCTTACTTATCTGATCAATTCATAAAAAGCTCTCTTATTCAGTTGTACTCACCCCAATTTAGGTGCATGGCTGCATTATACAACATAACCTGGACAAATGTCAAACAAATGTTTGTATTTTTAAGAAAAAATTTTGAAATTTATTTAAGTTATGCACAATGAGTGGGCAGGGGTATGAGATTCATACCCCTATGTACATGGCATACTTCTGTCTTATGCGCAGTTTTCTGTATTTGACGCCGAATATGGTAATGCCGAGTGCGGCGGCAGCTTCGGATTGCTTCATGCCGCTCATATAGCAGTTGAGCGTTTGGATTTCGTGTTCGGTTAGGTGCAGTTTTTCAATGAGCGCATCGGCTTTTGCGTAGCCTTCGTTTTTATCTTCAAAGCAATCTCTGGGATCAGCTATGTCGTGTTTATTGTGTCCGAAATCCATCTGCCTGTTATGTGCAATTTTTCTGCGGAAGTGGAGTAATTCCTTGTCAACGGCGCGGTAGCAGGCGGTTTTTATCGTTATGTATTTACCTGCCTTATCCTTGCCGTAGACATCGTTCACATACATTCCTTTGAATTGGTAGAGAAAGCAGATTGCAAGCTGGGCATAGTCATATCCATCTGTAATGGTGTAGTCGATTTGCGAGATATGGTTAAGATCTTTTACAAGTCCGTTGTATAACTTTGAAACTACTTCAAAATCATACGGCAGAACATTGCGAAGAGCTTGCAAAGCTATCATCTCGCCCATAAGTTTCACATTACCGTCCGAGATAACCTCTGCGAACAACTGACCTTCGTTTGCGTATTTACCTTTAGA
>CALVNE010000056.1 GCA_944349515.1 uncultured Clostridia bacterium
AACCACCGGACCAATGTGAAGATCAACAGCAGGATCGTGTGCTACGTTATCAAAAAACTGGGTAAGCAGCTCAAAAAGTTTGGGATGCAGGTTGTCCAGGATCAGGTGTGGGGCCGCGTCAGCGAGAACCGGGAGGTCCATAAGTCCACCCGCCTCTATATTGATGAGATGCACCTTCTTCTGCGGGAGGAACAGACCGCCGCCTATACGGTGGAGATTTGGAAGCGGTTCAGAAAGTGGGGCGGCATCCCCACTGGAATCACACAAAATGTGAAGGATTTGCTTTCTTCCCGCGAAATTGAGAACATTTTTGAGAACTCTGACTTCGTGTATATGCTCAATCAGGCGGGCGGCGACCGGCAGATTCTGGCCAAACAGCTCAATATTTCCCCTCACCAGCTTGGCTATGTGACCAACTCCAATGCTGGCGAGGGGCTTTTGTTCTATGGGAATGTCATTATCCCCTTCGTGGACCATTTCCCGAAGGATACGGAGCTGTATCGCCTGCTCACCACCCGCCCCGAGGATCTGGCGGAGGAGGGATGACCTATGGACCCGATACAGGGCAGCGAGGCGATTCAACAGTTTAAGAAACTGCTGGAAGAAAACAACCGGGAGGGCCAAGCGGCTGATCTGTCCGCCCTCATGTGGTATATGGATGGAATGACACGGCAGTATGAAGCAGTCCTCCGGGAATTGCAAAATGTCCGCCAGCAGCTCGACCAGGTGCGGGAACCGCCCGTTCAATATGCGGCGCAGAAAGCGGCGGCAACGCTGGAGCACAAGGCGCACAAGATCAAAGGGACACTGGACAGCCTGTGGGAGAGAATCGCCGGATGTGCCGCCGCCGCTGTGAAAAACTTCAAGGAGATTGGCGTGTCGGCGCTGGATAAGGCCATCGCCGCTATGGGCGTGAAAAATGTGTTGGAATCCTTACACGACCACCTTAACAATTCGATTGCTGATACGAAGCGGAGCATCGAAAAAGTGGAGAACATGGGTTATGCGCTGCGGAGCGTGGGTGGACATCTGAGGAACGCCGGACGCGCTATGACCGGCAAGGAAACGCTGGCGGTGGACGGTGGGCAAGAGGGCCGCTTCCAGTCCGCTGTCCTAGCTCCCATGCGGGCCGCCCAAAAACTGCTCTGCGGTATGAACAACGCCACACTTGCCGCTATTGGCGGCGTGGAGCACCTGGAACAGACGGCAAAGGACGCACGGGAGGCCCGGGTAGAGCGGCAGGCGGAGAAGAAGCCCTCGGTCCGTCAGACGTTGGCGGAGAAAAAGGCTGAAGCCGCCGCACAGTCCATCCCCACGCCGGAAAGGGAGCATAAGCCCCAGGAGGCGGCGCTGTGAGCGGAAAGCGGTTCCAGGCGCGGGCCAAAACGGTACAAAAGCTGGGCCGGGACGGCCTGATGGAGAAGAATATGGCTACCGGCGAGGAAAAGTCCGCCAGCCAACGGACAGCGGATATATCTTTCGGTCCTGATCGGATGGCGGAACAGGTGGCGGGCCACCGCGCGGCTCAGCGGGATGGCTCCAGCTCTGCCCCTCCCGCCAAGAAGCGGCGCAAGCAGCCCCGCCCGATCCAGCAGACGGCGGAAGAAGCGGTATACGCCACCCCGGAGACTGGCAGCACCCCGGAGGTTCCAGCGCCGGAGGCCGCTCCATCTATGCGGATGGCAGCGGACGCGCCCATGCTGGCCCCGGCTGTCAGCAGTGAGGGCACGCCGCCCCCGCTGCCAGCTTCACGGCGGCGTAAGCGGAAAAATCGCAAAAAATCCAAGCAGCAGCAGGCCGCGAAGCACACCCCGAACGCCGCAGGTTCTCCGGAAGTCCGCTCCCTGCGCGGCGCTGGGGACGTGCCCATGCAGAACCGTCCCCCCGGCAAGCGCCCGCCCCGGCCCGTGGAGGGCGGCGGCCGGCTGAAATTCAAGGCGACAGAGGACGAAACGGCTGTTACATCGTCCGCTGACGATAAGGCCAGGATAAAAAAACGACAGGCGCGGCGATTTGCCCCGGATGCCGCCCAACCTGCGGCCACCGACAAGCAGCGCCCCTCCCGCCTGATAGACGATAGTGGCGGACGGCTGCGCTTTGAAGATGCGACGGATGATGCACCACCTGACGGGGAACCATCCGAAGATGTGCCGCGGGCGGCGAGGAAACGCCAGACACCGGCCCATGCCGATGTCGCCGCGAAGTCGGAGGACGGTCAGCAGGCAGGGCCGTCTGCCACTGTGGATGAAGATGCCGATGCGCGTCAGCGGGCCAGTACCCAGTCAGCGCCTCAAGCCCCGGAACTGTCCGCTGTCCCGGGTGACAGAACAGCATATAAGAAGCGGCAGGCGGCAAAGTTCGCCGCCCACTCCGCTGTCCCTGCATTTTCAAAACATCGGCGGCTGCAATTTGAGGACACGCCGCCCATGGCCGACAACGCTACTGTCCCGGCACCGCAGGATACCGCCGCTCCCTCCAGCACTAAGTACGACAAGGCCGTGCGCCGGGTGGAGCGGGCGGAGCAGAAGGTGGAACAGGCGCGGGACGCGCTCCCGGTCAAACGTCGGTTGTCTATTCAGCCGGAGGCTGACGGTGAGACGGGCAGGGTTCGCCGCCGTCTGCATTTTGAAAATGAAACCCTGCCAGAGTACAGATCGCCCTCTCTGCCTGCCCGCGCCGCCGGGATGGCAAAAACGGCGGCGGTCATGAAGCTCCATGGCAAAATCCATGAATCCGAGCGCGACAATGTGGCGGTGGAGGCCACGCACAAGAGTGAGCTATTTGCCGAGCAAGGCGTAGGACGGACGCTCCGGTGGGGGAAGAACCGCCGCCGCGCCAAGCCCTACCTCGCCCTGCGTCAAGCGGAGCAGCGGGCGGCAAAGGAGAATCTGAATCTGGCGTGGCAGACCGCCCTCCGGGACAATCCCGAATTGCGGAAGAAAAACGCGCTGATGAAGTGGATACAAAAACAGAAGATCAAGCGAAAATATGCCCAGGCCGCACATGAGGCCAAGCAGACGGCACAACACACGCGGAATGTGGTGAACGCCACCGGGCAGATCGCCCGGGCTGTCCAGCAGTATGCGGCGGCACACAAGTCGCTGCTGGCGGTCGTCGCCCTGCTGGCTATGGTGGTGGTGTTTTTCGCCGCCGGTATGACCTCCTGTACCGCAATGCTCTCCGGGTTCCAATCCTCCTATATCTCCGCGTCCTACATGGCCAATGAGCAGGATATTTGTAATTCTGATTTGTACTACACGGAAATGGAGACGGACTTGCAGATCGACATTGACAAGACAGAGGAAAATTACCCCGGCTATGACGAATACCGCTACAACATCGGGGAGATCAGCCACAACCCCTATGAGCTGATGGGCTATCTCTCCACCATGTTCAACGCCTTTACCTTTGACCAGGTGCAGGCGGAGATTGCGCGGCTGTTCGGGGAACAGTACCAGCTTACGCGGGAAGTTATTGTGGAAACCCGCTACGACAGTTATGGCAATCCCTACGACTGGTACGTCCTGCAAACTACGCTTACCGTCACGCCGTTGTCAACCGTCATTTCAGAGCACCTGCCCCCCGGTGAGCAAACGGACCGTTACAACGTGTACCAGCAGACCCTCGGCAACCGGCAGGCGTATGGGAATCCCTTTGATTTCCCGTGGCTGGGCTATGTGTCCAGCGGCTACGGCTGGCGGGTACATCCCATCAGCGGAGAGAAAAATCTGCATCGGGGCGTGGACATAGCCGTGGCCCAGGGTACGCCCATCAAGACGATCCACGATGGGCGGGTGGTGTCCACTGGCGACGCCGGAGATTACGGCCTTTGCATTGTGATTGAGGACGAAAAGGGCTATCAATCCCGGTATGCCCACTGTTCCAGCCTTTCCGTTACCGCTGGGCAGGAGGTCAAACGCGGGGACGTGATCGGCGCTGTGGGCAACACCGGCAACAGCACGGGGCCCCATCTGCACCTGGAGATCATGCTGGACGGTGAATATCTGAACCCCTACTACTTTGTGGACACCGGCGAAGATGGAACAAGCGGCATCATTCCCGGCGAACCGGGTGGACCCGTGATCCCGGACTATCCTGGAGAGCCGGTGACAGATGACACCTACGCCGCCATGCTGAACGAAGCGCAGAAATACCTCGGTTATCCCTACGTTTGGGGCGGCAGCAGCCCCAGCACATCCTTTGACTGTTCCGGTTTCGTCTCGTGGGTCATCAATCACAGCGGCTGGGACGTGGGACGGCTGGGAGCCCAGGGGCTTTATAACATCTGTACGCCCGTATCCCTGGAAAACGCCCAGCCCGGTGATCTCATTTTCTTCTGGCACACCTATGATGCGCCCAACCCCAACGGCGTGACCCATGTGGGTATCTA
>CALVNE010000057.1 GCA_944349515.1 uncultured Clostridia bacterium
TTTTTGCGATCTCTATAGTCTCTGTGATTTCATTAGGAGTACTACGTTATAGTGATGATGATTCATCTAAAGGAAAGGGGCTAGTGAATAAACGAGGGTTAATTAGGATTGTTTCTTCTTGTATGTTTGTAGGGTTTTTCCTTATAAGTGGTTCTATATTCAGTATCATAATGAATACTTATATTGTTGTAGGAAATTTATTTTAAATTATAGTTGTATAGGAGGTATCTATATGAAAAGTGAATTTACTAATGATCCTAATGTGAAAGCAGCATTTCAGTTTGCTAAGGCTTTAGAGAGCTACCCAGAAGAGGTAGGTATGGCTGTTGGAACTATTATCGAGAATTTCGTGAACGGGTGTTCATGGGCTTTTATTCCTGATAGCAACAGGGAATATTTAACTTATGCGGAAATGGTAGAGAAGAATCCAGAAATGACATCAGTAAAAGTAAGAGGTGGGTATCTTCTTACGATGAATATGGATTATCTTATTCAGGTATTGAGGAGAACAGCAGGAAACTATGTAACTCCGAAAGATTTGGAACTGGCTTCTGCCCATAGACAGGAAGCACTGGTGAAGCTTGATAAGTACATGAAGAATAAGAATCAGGGAGTTATCGGTATTTATTGCTTGAACGATAGCCCGTCTATTACTATAGATGGTATAAGATACCCAGCGTTCTGCGTTACTTTGAACGATTTACTGGCTTTATGTGTAAGGAACGGGTACTATTTGAAATTAGGTGGTCATAGAAGAACTCCTAAGGAGGTTGCAGCCCATTCGAGAGAGGTTATTTCGAGGTTATCTCTTCCACCAAGTAGAAATGCTTTAATGATAGAGCTCTGCAAATAAGGGAGTAATAAAGGCAGATGGTTTTATTCATCTGCTTTTATTTTGCTTGGATAGGTGGTATAATAGTTGTATTAAATTAAGGTGGTGAGTTGGTTGTCTAGGAATGTAGTGGATTGGGGAAAGTATTTTCCTATATTGGATTACTATGATAAAGAAGTAGTACCTTTGGGTAATAAATACAGAAGGAAAAAGAAAGGCTTGAGGGTATGTCCTTTACATGAAGACCATGATCCATCTTTTGGTGTTATAAATACAAGTAATAGAGGAGAAATCTACCATTGCTTCGGATGTAACTCTTATGGTGATGTGATAAATTTACATATGAGGCTACGGAAGATGAATACTGGTATTATACTGGATAGGGAATCAGCCAAGAAAGAGTTATGCCAAATCTTTAATATAAAGTATGAATCTCTTCCTAAAGAAGAGGAAGACATGTCTGATTATTCGGAGGATAGGTATGTTAGAAGATCCAAAGCAATTAAAGAAGCAATAGACAGCTCTAATCTGGATGCTCATGCTTATCTAGTAACGGAGGGGAAAGTAAATCATAAGGATTTGTCTTATTTTAATGCACTTATGGTAAGGATGATGGAGGCATCTGATGAGTAATGTAGGTCTTTTAGACGACGGATTAGATTTGATGAATAGTGGAGAGGCGGTAGATTATACTATTGATACAAGACCACCGTGGGAAAGGGTAGTACCAGAAGAAGGTCTTTATTTAGGTTTAGATGTAAGTGCTGAGTCCACGGGTATCTCCATAATAGAGAACGGTAGTAGATTCTCAGCAAATATTATAGTAGATTCGGATAACTGTAAGGGTGTTCACAAGGAAGTTCTAATGCGTCGAGCTTTAAAGTCTGATTTAAGAGAGTTGATCAAGGGCAAGGACTTTGATGCAATCTTAATAGAGGATGTATATATTGGTGAAAATGCTCAGACAGTACGGTTATTGTATGCTTTAAATACAGCCATAGATGAGATGCTTTTAGATGAGGAATGCTCATGCAGGGAGTTTCTGAGGGTTTCCAATAAGACATGGAAGTCTTGGTTGTCTAAGGTAGACACAGAGGGTATAGCAAAGGGGTATAATGATAAAGAACAGATACAGATTTATATGGATATCTTAGGAATAACTGAGGAAGGAGAGGGATTCCAAGATAGATTGGATGCAGGAGGAATGCTGTTTGGGTACTTCTTAACTGGAAAATCTTTATTTGAATCTGGGAAGTTGCTTAAAAAGAAGAAGGTATCTATAAAAGATGTAGAGTTAAGGTTCGATATAGATACTGCTTATCTTTTCTACGGTAGTGATATAGATATATCAGAGTGTAATGTGGAGTATGTAGATTTAAGGAGGATCTCAAGAACCAGGGTATTAAGTATGCTCTCTGAAGATCCAAGTAAGGTGTATATTACGAGTAAGCCAGTATTGCCAGGAAATCTACGCCAGTACTTTGATATGGATTATACCTCGGAAGGAGGGTATGTAGCCTTTTGGGTAAAGAGGTCGAAATTAAAGAAGTATATAGGAGGTTAGTAATATGGTAACTAGGCGAGAAGTATTAGATGTCTTTCTATATAATTTAGGGTATCCTGAATATGATATGGTAGATGGTTCTCAGGAAGCGTATGCGAGGCATGTATGCTTCGGTGGAAACTCGATACAAGTTCTTCCGAAGGAAACTTTTAGTTTAACTACAATGGAAGGTATGATCTATATAGACTATTACAGATGCCCTGTATGTGGTAAGGTAATTATTGATAAAAATTTCATGTAGAGGGTAGGAGGATATTACATATTACGCAGGAAGGTGTTAAAATAATAGTATAAAACATCGGAGGTGCAGTGATATGAGTTTTAAGGAGTATGAGATCGGATTAAAGGATAATTTGAGAGTTGTTTCGATGGCAAGAAAGGCAGGAGTAATTCTTTCCAGAAGAGAGAGAATAGATTATATGTTTAAAAGGCAGTATGCTATCTCAGAAGGGTATACTAAAGAGGGAAAACTGTTAAAGTCTATGTTACGTCATGCTACGGACTATGATTATCGTCTTGCAGAGTACCTTGCTTATGTCTTTTCAAGTGTTAAGGCATTTGAAGAAGATGGATTCTCCTTTAGCAATGCTGAATTAAAGTTCAAGCATATCGTGGACTTAGCGAGGAGTTATTCTCTTTGCATTGGCAGGTACAAAATTCTTATGTCTGATAAGAATGGGAAATTCTTTGCGGAATTATATAATAAGAATAAACTCTGCACCAAATTCAAACTGGGTAGCGTAGATGACTTATGTATGAGTTTCATAGCTTGTGCTTCATTATTGGTGGGATCTGGAGAAACATCTAAAAACGATAGAGAGTGGGTTCAAGATTTTCTTTTGAAAGAGTATGGTAAGGTAAAGAAAGGAAAGAGACCGGAGCCTTACTTCGAGAAAGGTAGAGTGCTGATTAACCTTGAACAATACTTAAAAGAGAATAAAGAGAAGGAACTAAAAGTCAAAGAAGACAGAAAGATTATATCCTTTAAAGTAGTTTAGACATTACATATGAGAAAGTGGTACTTCAGTTTGGAGGTACCACTTTTTTATTAGATTTTTGAATTACTTGTAAGTTTACTTAATACGTGAGGAGGTTAAGATATGGGCAGTGAAGTAATGGATAGTATAGAGAAAAACCCAGAGTTACTAAGTGAGTATGAGAACTCATTTACAAGTGAAGAAAAGATCAGGAATTCCCTACAAGTGGATAAGGACAGTTTTACCCTAGAAATAGGGTATGTGGATTTCGATGATTGTTCGGTAACTGAGCCTATTAAAAACAGTAGAAAGGATACTTGTATAGGTCTTAAAACATCAGTAAGCGAGATGGGTATACTGAATCCAATACATGTAATGGTAACGGAGGGGTATGCTGATTACAGGGCAGGAAAACGTGATGAGAGTTTTATGGGGTTTAAGTATATCGTAATAGATGGATTCAGAAGGATTTATGCTGGGTATAAGAGCGGTATACCAGGGTGTAATGCGGTTATTTGGGAGTTTAAAGATAAGGATTTAGGAGCTCAGTTAGTTACCGTTTTATCGAGGATACTAAATAAGGTTCAGACGCATAGTTGGACGGAGATATGGTATTTATATCAGGTTTTAGAAATGCAGTCTAACCTTTCTCCAGGAACTTTAGAATATTTGCTGTGTCTGGAACCAGGAGATGCTATGAAGTTAAAGGATATAATGCTTAGTAGCTATGATGAAGTAAAAAATGAGTTGATGAGTAATAAAAAGACTCTAACTCAATGCTACAATATGCTTCAAAAGCTTCGTAAAGAGGAAGATATGCTGTTGATGGAGGACCAGATGGGTGTATCCGAAGTAGAAGAAGCAGATCAGATAGTTGATAAAGCTGATAAGACTACATTGACGGATAGTGAGGTAAAAGAGATACTGGATATGGAGGATAGTTTTGATGGTGAGCTATCAGACGATGATTTTGACGAGCTGATGGGTAATGGCATAGCCGATGAAAGGCAAACATCTGGTGACAGACACCCATTAGATCCAGCTCTGAAAGCAGCTGTGCTTCAGAGGGATGGGTATTGCTGTCAGATAACCGGTAGAGGAAAGGGGTTACCCGCAAACATAGCTTTGGCGATATTGAATGTTCATCATAAGATACCTGTTCATGCCGGTGGAACTGATTCTATGGATAATTTGATAACTGTATGCCTTGATGCTCATACCCTTATACATATTATAGAAAGAAATAACGGTAAGCTGGGTATGTCCAGAGAGCAGTTTGAGGAGTTATCTGATGAAGAGAAGACATTTATAGTCGGTGTAATGAAAGTGGCTAGAATAGCGGTAGAAGCTAATAGGAGATTGGGAAGAACCAGAGAGCAGATACGAAAGGATACGAGTGATTCAATAAGGTTTAAAATGCCAGGAGCTGTATTAAAAGATAATATGGAAGCTTTGGAATCCTCAGGAGTATCCGTATAATTTAGGAAGGAGTAGGGAGATGAGGAGATTAGTACCAGGTGATTTAATTGAATGTAAAGGAACGAAGGCTTGGGTAATAAGGATTTTAAGTCAGCAGGTCTATAAGAATTTTAGTGGTGATGGTAAGGATTACTATGTAGAATTTACTGACCACTGTGGAAAATACAGATTTTGGAAGAGTAGTGAAGATGGAGGAAAAGCTATTTTTCGTAAGCCAATATATGAAGAAACTGGTGCTGAGGAATTTGAAAGCAGACAGGGTATTCTGGGAAATTATTCAGAAGGTAATGGGTTTAGAGTACCTGTATCTAAGGTAAGTACTTGTGAGAGTGTTTCAACTGGAGTTCTAAATCTGATAAGTTGCAATTATATACTGGTAAGGGAGAAATCTGACTATGTATTATTGCATAGGTATAAAGATTTGGATAGGTTGGTTTTAGTGAAGATGATAGACAGGGCACCCGAAATCGAATCAGTACTAAAAGAGAGTGGAATAAACGGGTATCATACTGCTTTTAGGTTGGACGATTATTCTTGTAATGAGAATATCTCAAAAGCTGTGGATAGTATAATCTCTATTGGAGATGGTAGGGTAGGTTTTGGCTTAGTTCTTGATTGGGATAGAAAAAATACGAATAAGCTGATGTTCTACCTTGTAAAGTACAGTAGGAGACTGTAGTCCTTTTGGGAGGTTATATAGTGTATTTAACAGATGATTTGTTAGGAAGTTTTGAAAAGTCTGTAAATTCCGTAGCTAGGAAGGCTTTATCCTATTATATACCAAGTATGGGTATCGAATCCATGATGGAGTTAAAGGCAGATGGTTTAATAACTGTGAAGATAGAGGCTAATGGGCTATTTACAGGGGAGGATGCTGATAGGATTAGTGTTGGTTTTTTAAACAGTTTTGTTGAAGAGTGGAAAGGAAGCGTGTATGATATAAAGTATAGGGGCATACTTGATATTTTAAGAGAGTCAGGTAGTAGGGTTCAGAGCGAGATGGGAGGCTGTGGCTTATGAGTGTAGTTCAGGAATCTATGAGATCAGATGAGGTCAAGAGAGTTGTAAAGGGTATGAGGGATTTTTTTTTAATTGTTACCCAGATATAAAACAGGAGTATTTAGATTTTAGAAGGCTTTATCTGAAAGAGATGGGTAGAGACGATATAGGTGATGATGAACAGTTAATTTTGGATATAGAGAAAGAATTCAGTAAATTTGTTAAAAAGTACGATCTAGATATGACATTGGAGGAAGTGTGTCAGCTGAATACCAAGGAGAAAATCAAGGTATTTCGTGAGTTTGTTTTTGAAGATTGTGGTTTAGAGCCTTTATTTGTAAAAACCTTATCCGATGAAGAGTTTGAGTCTTTGGAAGAGTTTGATACACAGGTAAGTAAGGGTTTATCTGATAAAGTAAAGGGATTGCTAAATGCTTCTGTGTTTGGTGTGTCAGATATTTCAGAGGAGTTAAGGTTATTTAAGTCAAAGGGTGGCTTACTCTTTACAGAGAATCAAGTACCTAAAGAATTCAGGGTATATGGAAGTGAGTATGGATTAGGTGGGTTGGATATAGGGGATTGCATTGAATATCTGTCAGATTTAGCCTATTTGTTTACAGACTATATAAGTAATTTTGATACATATTTATCTACTTCAAAATATTATGTAGCTTGGAGAGGAGGGTAACAGAAAGTCTTAAGAAGGTTTTTAAGAAATGTTGCCCAAAACATGGTCAAAAATCTTGGCATAAGGGTGAGATATCAGGAGAGTGTAGGGAATCTTTAGATTCCATACTTGCTTTTAGGCTATATCAGGTAAGTTGGTGCGGAGTAGCTAGGATATATATATATATATATATGATGGGAGGTTCTTTATGTGCTTCTGTAAATGACAGCGAAGTTGGAGAAAGTATAGCAGAAGAAATTGCTAGGGTACTTCTAAAAGAATTTTCCTTTCCTATAAAAGAAGTATATATTTGTTATAACGACGAAATTCATGACAATGTGAAAGGGTATTTTTGTAAAGAATGCACTGATGGTGAATATATAGTTACAATATATTGTTAGTTAGAAGTAGGTATTTGCTATGAGTCTGATAGGTTTTGCTTGAAGATCATATGAAAGAAAGATAGTGAAAGTGAGGGTTTATAAGTATATGAGTTTAGTTCAGGATAATATGAAGTTACGTGATATAAAAAAGATCTTGAAAGGAATGAAAAAATTCTTTGATTACAGTCCGGATATAAAGCAGGAGTATTTAGATTCCGGAAAACTCTATTTAGAGTATGTTGACAGGGATGATGAAAGTGATGATGAGCAACTATACCTAGATATAGAGAATGAATTCAGTAGATTTATCAAAAGAAGTAGGTTTAAGAAATCTTGGGATGAGGTATGCCGATTGGATACTGTAGAGAATATGGGGTTATTCTATGAGTTTATTATTGAAGAATGCGGTTTGGATCCCCTACTACTAGAAAATTTATCGGATGATGAATTTGACTCCCTAGAAGAATTCGATACGGAGGTTGGTAAAAGGCTGTCTGGTAAGATCAGGAAACTACTGGATACAAATGTATTTAGGGTAGCTGATATCTCTGAGGAATTATGGTTATACAGGTCAAAGGGTGGTTTATTCTTTACAGAGAATCAAGTACCTGAAGAATTTAAAATGGATGATAGTGAGCGCAGCTTCGGGGGAGTAAATATAGAGGATTGCATAGAATATCTGCCGGATGTCGCTTATTTATTTGCGAATTATGTGAGTAGTTATGACTCTCATTTATCTGCTTCAACGTACTATGCGATTTGGAGGAACGGGGTTACTGAAGACCTTAAAAAGGTTTTCAAGAGATGTTGTCCAAAACATGGTCAAAAATATTGGAATAAGGGTGACCTATCCGAAGAGTGCAAAGATTCTTTAGATTCATTCCTAGCATACAAGGTGCATCAGATAAGTGGCTACGGAGTAGTTAGATTGTACATGAAGGGAGATTTCTTGTGTGCTTCTGTAAATGGTAGGGAGGTAGATGAGGGTATAGCGGAGGAAATGGCTAGGGTACTTTTAAAGGAGTTCTCTTTCCCTATGAAAGAAGCGTATATTTGCTATAATGATGAAGTTAGCGATAACGTAAAAGGGTATTTCTGTAAAGAATGCACTGATGGTGAATATATAGTTACAATATATTGTTAGTTAGAAGTAGGTATTTGCTATGAGTCTGATAGGTTTTTAATATCTGTAGAAGATACGGAGGCTATAAGAGAGGGTATTGGTAAGTTATTTAGGGATTACCCTAAGTTGAAGAAAGAGTATTTAAGAAACGGTAGATTATGCTTAAAATATACAGAGTTTGCTGTAGAGGAAGAGTATAAGGTTTGGTCAAAAGAACATGGAATTAAAAAGTCGCTTAGGAGCCTTTGCAGGATAGCAATTTCAGGGGATTATTGCATATTTAAAATGTTCCTTACTCATTGTATGTTGGGAGAGTATCTAGACAAGAATCTCACAGAGAAGGATAAAGATTTATTATTAAGCGGTAGTGATATAGGTAAAAGTTTGGCAGATAAGATTTACGGTTTGCTAATTAAGTCAAATTTTTTCGTAGGTAGTACTTCTTTGCCAGAGAGAAGATACTTATGCTTAGACAGTGGTGCAGTGCTGTATGTGAAGGAGATATCGGATAATTGGAAGGTTTATTTACAGGAAAATAAAGGATCTTTATTGGTTAAACCAGTAATTGAGTATTATTGGGAAATAGTTCGATTGCTTGTTGACTGTATCTCTCTTTATGGTGATTCTAAAGATACCTTTGCCTATTTCATATGTTGGAAATCAGATGTGACTGAAGAGGTAGAGAGTATTCTTAGCAGATGCTGTCCTAAGTATACAGTAAAAGAAGGGTGGGGTAGGAGAAGATTATCTGGTAGATGCTTGAAGACTCTGAGCTCTATTCTGCAAATTAGATTGGGTTGGATAAATTATCTAGGGGTAGCCCATTTGTTTATGAAGGAGGATAACCTAGAGATGACCATAACTGGGGTGAATGGGACTGATTTTGATACAGATCTAAAAGAGAGTATTGCTAAAGCTATATTAGGTGAGTTTCAAGTTCCTGTGAAGGAAGTATATATTTGCTACAACACTTTAATGAGCGAAAGGGTTAAAAGCTGTTTTTATAGAAGGTGTTCAGATGGAGAGTACATAGTTACAATATATTGATAGGAGGGTATTATGCTTAATTCAGATATTCTTTACAGTGCTTGTGTATCTAACAGATGGTGTACAAGTGCGACAAATGCTACTTATGAAAAGATACTGAGTTTACCAATATTAGGTCTTAGTACAAAAGAAATAGCTTTGTCTATTTGGTTAGTGTCCAATGACAAAGGAGAAACTTTTGAATCTATTTACAATAAGTTAAAGGTTTTGTCGAGAAAAAACGGTTCATCAAAAAGAGGTTAAGAGATGATTAGAAGATATGGAAAATGAAGTTCATGAAAGAGTAAAAGATTTCCTATTTGGGGGTAATGCCTGTTTTACCTTATTACAAGAGGGTACTGGTTGTAAGGAAAGTGTATCTGTTAGGTACAGGATAGTTCAGTCTAAGGATAATAAGAATATGTATTTCGTATATACAAACCCAATAGGAGAGAAGGAGTTAAAGTATCACGGGTATATTTTTAAAGGATCTTTTAAGAAAGCAAAAAACTTGAAATTTAATCCTGCATTATATAATGAGAAAGCCGTTATTGCGTTACAATGGTTACTCGTTAAGGGGGATAACTTACCTAGAATAGTTCATGTTCTTCATGACGGGAAGTGTTCTAGGTGTGGTAGAAAATTAAAAGACGTTGAGAGTTTGAGATGTGGCTTGGGACCAGAATGCAGAAAGAAAGTAGGTAGAGTGTGAAGAAGGGGTATTATCTTCAGATAAATGGTTTTGAGTATTTCTTTATTACAGATGCTAAAAAGAAAACAAGAAAGTTAATAGAAGAAATTCTAAACAAATTGTGTGCACCGGTAAATGAGAACAACGTGGCTTACTTAGCGCATAATCTTCTGAGAGCTAATCTGGAGGTCAAGTCATTTATATATCCTAGTGACTTAGGATGGGAGTATGCAGGGAAAAGAAGAGAGTACTATAATATTTTCGGAGAAAATTTCTCAGGGTATGGCTCTTTTGTAGACGATGGAAAAACAGTAATAATACATTTAGCTGGAAAGGAAAATAATATGGAAAGAGTGTTAGTAAAAAGAGGATTGATGTTTGAAGGTACGTATCTTGGAAGTAGATTTATTGCTTATAAGGATGGAAACTGTGTAGGTTCTATAGATGTAGTAGAGTCGGTAGAGGCTGAAGTTGTAAACACAGATATTATGGATGGAATTCCTCTGGTAACTGAAGGGGATATTGAACTGGTTGTAAAAGGTGATAAGTTGGTATCAGACGGTGGTGATTCGGTAAGGGAAATAACAACTCCGGAGGAGTGGGTTTTCTTCATAAGAAATGTATTACAGGGTTAATGGAGGTTACTAATGGTAAAACAAAGTTATTCCTATGAGATAGAAGTATCTATGTGTGAGGAAGATGAAAAGGTGTCAGAGTTTGTATTCGAGAAGATGCAAGAAGGGTATGTTTTAACCATGAGTCCTTTAAGTACTGGAAAGTATCTATTGAGAGAGGGTACTGGGACGGAGAGAAGTGACAGCCTAAGTCGTGAGACTAAAAATAAGATTTATGATTTACTTCATAAGTTTGGATGTCATTACTTTTCCAATATACCTATAAGTGAGTATTCTAGCGTACCTAGATATAGGGAAGCTGTAGATGTCGTACTAGAGCATATTAATGTTGGATTAATACTGGATGGATCTCATTTCGTATTTATAGATATAGATGAGAAGTAACTAAGAAATAAATGAAATATACAGGAAGCATTGTCTATACTATAGGATTAGGTTATACTTATATTAAGTTAAATGAAAGGGCGGTGCTTGTGATGTTAAAGCCAACAGATTTGGGAATGGAAATGAATACTGAAGTTATGAAGAGGAAGTCCTTGCGTAAATACTATGATGAAATGGTAGGATTAATTTGCATACCAGAGGGTGATATCACAGATGAAGTAAGGAATGATATCTTTTCTTTGTTAGCTGACAGAGGCTTGAGTAGATTCGACATGAATTGGTGTTTAGAGAGAAATAAGGTTGTATGTGAAGATATGGAAACGGAGGTAGATGGGGTAGTATTGAGAGCTATCGAAAGATACTGCTAAGGAGGGTAGCATTGGGAAATAAAAGAAAAATAGAAAGGGTTAAAAGATCCATAAAGAGGCAAGGTATCGAGTACAAGAGCTAAGATCTAGGAAAGATAGCTTGTCCAAATTCGGTTATTGGGACCTAGGGTATTATGAGGGTAGGTTATCTGTATTAAAAGATATATTGGATGATCTCCTAGAGTGTAGCTAAAGTTTATAGGAGGTAGTTATGTCAAATGAAAAAGTAATTGTTGATAAGGAAGATGAGGAGTACAGAATACTGTGCAATTTTTCTGAGAAGATCATACGTGGGGTATTTGGTAATGTGGTATCTTTTGATACTTATTTGTTGAAGATCCTATCTGTAGGGGAAGATAAAATATGGATTGCAATTGATAATTCAACATCATTGAGATCCAAAACATGCTCAGTATTAGAGTATGATGATTTAGTAGATGTAGTAGAGAAACTCGGAGGTAAGGGCATAGAGATTGATATGATATATGTGAATATGATGAGAACACCTTACTTAGTTATATTAAATGGAGTGCCAGAGGAAGAATCACAGAGCATAGGGTATTTCATAAGAAGCAGAGAAACTGGAAAGATCTACCTGCATTTTAATAAAGAATCCTATATGGAGTTGGATGATTCCTCAAAGAGTCTTGTAAAGTCTAACTTTCTATTTAGTAGGAAAACAGGAACTTGGGTATCAAGGGCAAAGTTCCCAAATACAAGGAGGGCTGTTTCAGTAGCAGAGAAACTTGGTTTAGAGAATAGGGGTGTAGAAGGAGAGACTTTAACATTTGCTGAGCAGATGGAGAGGAAGGCTGAGAGAGCAGAGAGAAGAGCAGAGAGGTATGAAGGGTATGCTGAAAATGCTAAAGCTAGAGGAGAGAGATTACAATCGGGGTTCAACGAGGCATCTCAGGATATAGCTTTTGTAACTCAACCAAATATAAATAGTTCTGCCGGAAGATCATTCACCAATTACAGAAATAGGCTTTTAAGGTCTTACGAGAAAGGATTTGAAGAGTTTAAGAAATCTGAGTACTATAAGGACAAAGCTGAAGCAGCCAGAAGTACGGCAGATTTTACAAAACCTACTTCGAAAGTTTTCTGTATCCGTAGAATTGATGAGGCTGAAAAAGATATAAGAGCAAAGCAGAAAAATCTTGATATACTCATGAAAAGGTTGGATAGGCTTAATAACGACGAGACTCTCCATTATTTGGATGGAACAGAGGTAAGTATTGAGAGTGTTCAGAATTCTATAGATGAAACTCTGGAAATACTGGATGGTCTGATTTCTAAGAGAGTGTACTATGAAGAATGCCTAGCAGATCTCGGAGGTGTAGAATTTTCTAAGGATAACATCAAAGTGGGGTATATTGTAAATATAAATCGGTATGGTAAGGTAAAAGTAACAAGTACTGGACCGAAGAATATCTCCTACGTTATTCTAGAGGGTGGTGCTTCCGGGCTTGGAGGAAAATGTGAGTATGCAGCAATAACAGAAGTGCTAGATACAGAATTAGCCGAGATTAAGGATGTTCATCCTTTCAAGGTAGGGGAAGTTTATTCTGTTAAGGAATGGGATGGCTCTTCTTATGTGGATGTAGAATACAAGATAGTTGGGATAACTGATAAATCAGTGAAGATACAAAAAGGTAATGAAAAGCCTATTCTACGGAAACCTAGAAAGCGTCTTTTGAGCAGAGATACAGATGACTATACTTGGGAGGTATGGGTAGATCCTCAGAGTTATAAGAGTATGTTTAGTAAGAAACAAGCGTAGTGGAGGTGGGTATCTTTGAGACAAGTTACTGTAGAGAAAGATAGGGTATGCTTACATTGTGGTAGGCTAATACCTAAAGGCACTAAGTGTGGGACTCTGAGTAGTTTCAGTCGTAAAAGAGAATGGGTATGTAAGAGATGCCTAAGTTCATTTAATGAGTTAATCAATTCAATAAATGAATGCTCAGGAGTTGGGTATGGTGATGAGGGGGTACTCTCAATTCTGTATAGATGGTATAAGTGAAGCTTCATCAGAATGGAGTAGTATAGGTAGATATGAAGATGACACTTTAAATAGGTACATAAGAAGAAGATTGGAGGACTTAGGTCTTGGAAGTAGTTTGTGAGGTGTGCGGAAGTTACAATGTGATATTGCTTGGAGATGTAACTTATTTGTGTGAAGATTGTGGTAATATTGGGGTGGTGTATTTTCCAGGTGTTTTCGGAGATTCTGAAAATGTATTCTAGGATTCTCTTATATTACTGAAAGAAGTGTGCTACAATTAATGTGTAATTTAAAAGTAGTCAAACCCTTGTCATAGTAGGTAAAAGGTTTTAAGGTGAGATTGATTGGAGAATATAAATGATTAGTCGAGAGGCTGATAAGTACATAACTAAAAGATCTACTTTTGAATTATAAGAAATGCATTAGAGCAATTAACTTCCCCAAATTGACTATATGCATTTCTGTGTTCCTTTCTTTTTTGATAGTGGATACCCTTTTCGAAGCCGAGGGTATCCACGTAAGTAATATTGCAAGATATCTGGATCATTAGCTCAGTTGGTTAGAGCATCCGGCTCATAACCGGACGGTCATAGGTTCGAGTCCTATATGATCCATTTTTAGAATACTGTAGGGGGTAACCAATATGTTGAAGGTAGAAGGAAGGGTATTCTTACGATGAGGCTCTACAGCTTTTCGATGGGGATAGGTTAATTAAAGAGTTAGATACAGATGCAGAAAGGGCAGTAAACTCGTTTTGGGATATGTGCGAGGAAGGTAGGGATCCTTTTGAAGCGTATATGTCAGCTTTTGAATCTGTATGTTAGATTATATGGGTTCGACTCCCATATAGTTTATTAGGCGATACATTTCGTCTATGCTAGGAGGGGCAGCCATTGAAAGGCACGCGGAGGAGGGAGTTGCATATAGTGGGATGCAACGCAGTACTAGCAGAACAGGTTACTAATGCAAAAGTATTTAGAGGTACTGAGATGAAGGCAAGATTAGTAAGAGGGTTTTTAATATTTTTGGCAGTATCCGCAGTGGGTACTGCTTCTTTTTAGCCGAAAAGGTTCTAGAGAAGAATAGGCATTTGGATAAAAAGAATACTAAGCTGATTAATAATATAGAAGATGTTAGTGATGACTACAAAGAACTAGTTAAAGAATTCAAGGGTATAAATTAGAAATGAAAAGGTTAAATCCAGATAAGTGAAGGTAAAAATTTCTTATTCATTATATTTATCTCGTTTTGTGACTATGCTATAATATTCAATGTAGTAAGCAAGTGTTATACAGGAGGTAGTTGTAATGGAAAAAAGGGCTGTTGAGAAGGCAATCGAAAAGGTACTTGTGGATACCGCAGAAAGTCTGGGAGTAAAGGGTAAGTGCTATTATAACTCCTATCTTCATTGTGAAGATGTTTATGAGGAGGATGATGGCACATACTCTGGTGAAGCTTGTTTGAAGTATGACGTACACGTTCCATCAGATGTAGCTGAGAAGTTCTGTGAAAAGGCTAATGAAACCCTCGGAACAGGTGGGGCACCTTTTGACGCTATTGTGGATGGTGAATCTGAGGATGAGAAGATTCTTGTTGCCTTTTTGCTTTGGTATGACCCTGAAGGGTATGAAGAAAGGGAAGAAGGCTATGCTACCAAGAAGATCGAAAAAGAAAAGGCTCTCTGTGAGAGGGTAGGTGTAGCTTACGACGATAAAAAGGAAAAGGCTCTGATGGGGTACAAGGGCAGGTATGATTCTGTGGAATCCCCTAACTATGAGCTGAATGTGGCATTCTAAAGGAAAGGTGGGGCTTTGCCCCACCTACCATTGGAGTATAGTTTTATGTTAGAAATCGAATACTTAAAATTATATGAGAAAGGGTACTGGAATGAATGCAATAAGAATATTATCTTTGAGTTACATACCATTAGGAGGAATGATTATCTCTGGATTAGTAGGTTTAATATCCTTACTAATAAAGAATTCAAGAATATCCAATATATTAAGTATGTGTTGTTATTTTGCTATAATGGCATTCTGTGTATTTACATTTATTATAGCTATTATTATGAATGTTTCAGTTATACTGGGATATTAATATTATATTTTAAGCTCTTA
>CALVNE010000058.1 GCA_944349515.1 uncultured Clostridia bacterium
AAACTTACCTGATACTCGTAAAGATAGTCTTTTTTTTTTGTGTTTTTGTTTTGATGAGGAAATTGAGTTCGTTAGAATAATATTCGATGGCTTAGTGCCATTAGATGGAATATACTCAAAATATCTGTATTCTTGGTTGGAAAAGACGAAATGGTCTGATGGGAATAGGGTACTTTCTCAAAAGGATGGATTATACGAGTGGATATTAAGGTATAGATGCCACGATGTAATGGCTGTACAGAGAAAAGTAAGTGATCAGCTAGACAACGAGGAGAAGTTTGTTGTTTCTATGGCTTCAGATGGTTTTTATATCTTAGGAAAGCCTAGAAAATTAGAATATCCCTCTGGGATGTTTAGTGTTGCAGTATCAGATTCTGAAGATAAATTTTTATCTCCCAGGAATATACTCGAAGGGTATTCAGGTGAGGTAGTCTTAGAGGAGTATCTCATAGAGAATGAAATAAACTATGTAGGATGTCCAATAGATCTATATTATGAACCAAACAAGAAGGATCTGTTTGTAGATATTGAACAGACAGAGTTTAAGTCTAATGACTCTTGGTTCAAGGATAATGAGGTAAGTATAGGTTTTTCAGAATCCTTTTATAAGGAAGGTAAATTCAGAAAAGATAGCCTAGAAGACATGCTATATAGGGTAGCAGGAAATTCAGAAAGTGGCAGCCTAATAGGGTATATACCAAGTGGGTTCTCGGAGGAAGAGTTCGAGGTCGCTAAGAAAAATGTATATAAAGGGGTTTTAAAAGAATGATAATCAAGACTAAAGTAGAAAATAAGGAATGGGGTTTTCTTGAGAAATTCTGGAATTATACCAGAGGTTCTAAGAGATTGGTAAAGGCTCTAACAACTGTTACGAAAGACGGAGAGTTGGGTAGGTCTTATGTAGTTAGAGGAGGTAAGTTTGTACCTTTGGAAGTGATAGACAAAGAGGTAGGTATAGACAGGTATATAAAGGCTAAGAAACCCTTTTACTCTAAGCTGAGAGGTAATTTTATCGTTCTTCTAAAGGTACGAGTGGATATCTTAACAGGAGAGTATTACAGGGATACATCGGGGTATGAACTCTATGTTGTGAATGGTGATACATCTAATATTATAGATGGAGAGTTACCATTCAAGAGGGTTAGAAATGTACCTAAGGAGTTTGATGATATCCTTGAAGAACCTATGAGATTGTTGGCAGAGTCAAGAGGAGACAGAGAAAAGTTTTTAAGGAGTAGGCTGAGAGAGGGTGTTACAGATTGATAAAATTATTTGGAGCTCTGGTAAGTGGGGAGTTCATAATAACCAGGTATGAATCAGAGGGTAACTACATAATACCAGATGCTATTTCTCAGGAAAGAAAGACAGCATTAGTTGCTGAGCTGATTGAAGAAGACCATTCAGAAGATGAGGTAATACCAAAATCAGAGGCTTGTGTATCTAGGATGACCTTTGTAAATAAGGTTCTGGATATGGCTAATGAGGAGATAGTTGGTAGATACCAGCATTTTGCAGGGGGTTTATATTCTAGGGAAGATTTACAGGATGCTGTTACTTGGTGTGAGGTAGCTTACTTTTTGTACTATGTACTAGGTGCGAAGAAGTCTTTAAACTGGAATAATATAGAGCCAATGGCATCTCAGGGTATTTGTGTTTTACATCATGTTTGTGAGGATGGTGAGAAGGTTTTAGTTCATAGTTTAGCAGACTATAAGACTAAGAAGAGTATGTCATCTTATATACGAGATATGCGTACAAGAGCTAGGTATATTCCGTTACCTCTTTACTGTTCTTTTGTAGATTTGGTAAATTCTTTATCAGATGGTGAAGATGGTATTATCTTGAAAGAAGATGAAATGTTTAAGGAAGTATCCGTAGAGGATTTTGAAAAAGTATTTTAGGTGGTGGAGTTATGGATAAATTCTTAGGATTTGCAGGCGGTTGCGACGAATTGGGGGTATTGAATGGATTTAGAGACCTGTGTGAGAAGTATATAGAGGGTTTAGTTGAATTAGGGGTGTGGTTTAGCTGTTGTCATAGGGTATCCGACTATCAGATGGATGTTATGGCTATAAAGGGTGCTAATGGTGAGAAGTTAGGATCAAAGATTTCAGAAAAGTTTAAAGAAAGTCCTTATAGAAGTGGGATCTATAAGTATTTTCTGATAAACTTTTTGTGCTATGTGGAGATACCTATTAAGAAGTTTAACAAGGAAATTGCAATAGATGTCAATTCCTATGATAAGTTCTTAGCAACTGGGTGTCCGGAGGTAATGGAATATTGGGCTAACATAAGTGAGAGTGAAGTGGCAGAGAAGTACGGAGCTAAGATCTATGCTCTAAGCCTAGATGATGGTGACGACATAGTACCTTATGTAAAGCTAAGTACAGATAAGTATGGGAACAAGAAACTTGTGAACTGTAGAAAAGGTCTGGACCTTATGGAGAAGGGAATAAGGATAATCCCTGTATTCATGTTAAAAGCAGGGGTAGATACCTTATATAAAAAGCTACAGGAAGGGGTAGTAGGGATAGACTTTATAAAGGATTCTGGTGACAAGAGAAGGCTGTATTCGACATTATCCTTTAAAGAAATGAATAAAGTCTATGATGACCTTAGTTTTGTAGAAAATACTATAAGGGATAGCTATGATGGTAACTTTATGGGTTTGAAGTATCTTTCACGTGGTATCATGAGATTGCCTGAAGTTGGAGGAAGCCGTTACAGTTCTATTTCTAGGTATGTAAATTATGCAAGAATTGTTAGTCTTGATTATGAGAGTGAACCTGATCTGACATATGTGAATATAGATGTAGGATCGGTAGGTGACTACTGGAATCACTACGTTTTGGGTATGAGTGACAAGAGTATAGCAGATACATGGAATGCATTACTAGAGATGGGTACTATGGAAGAGTCATTCTCTAAGAGGAACATAGTAGGTAAGTCAACGCTACTGAATTGGTATGAAGTTATGCATACTACGGTTGGAACTGTATTTGATAGGGAGCTGTGCTTATTTATGTTAGCAAATCCTATTTTGTTTCAAGGGTATACTGGTGAACCTGCTGAGAATGTAGGAATATCCTCTCAAGTTGCTTCTAGTGGATCTGTTGGGTTACTTTAGAAAGGATAATTATGGCAAAGAGAAAAAGTACAACAAGAGGAGAATTGGTAGCAGTGCTTGGTGAGAGAAGTGCTGCTAGAGCTATTGAGGCTTTTAATCTATATAAGTCTTTAATGAAAGATGAAGATTACTCCTTTTATGATTTGAACGGTCTAAAAAGGTTATTGCCAAGTGTGTATGGAGATGTAGATAATACATGCTGTAAAGGTTTAGTAAAATCTGGGGATAACTTTCTAGAGTATACTGTTATTGACCCTAAAATAGGAAAATGTAATATATTGCCAGGTGTAATTGTGGGGTGTTCTGCAGGAATACCTAATGGGTGTAAAAGAAAGTCCTTAGTTGAGGATATAGATATGTTGATACCTATATCAGGAATATACGGCTATATGGCATCATTGTCTTATTTTATGCGGGATGGTGTGAGGGCTAAGTTAGTTAGAGGAGACATAATACTCATAAAGTCTGGTAGCCGTGTTAGCGTAGAAGATGTGTATAAATGCATCTATCCTATAAAGGGAAGCTCTGGAATACCTATTCTTGAGTTGGAAGGCTTGTTTTGAGAAGTAGAAAGAGGAAATACAAGAAAAGTGGGGAGTATACTGTGAATATTACTCCCTATCTTTTTATTTTGCTACTAATTCTTATGTTTATATACTACATTAGGGGAGAACTATTCGGTTATAGGTTTTTGATATTAGATAGAAACTACCCAGATGTTGGATTAGTTGAGGGAAGATTGGTAGTAGTGAAGTATGAAGAAAAAGTAGATGAGGATGACATAGTATACTATTATGATAGAGTAGGTGATACTACTTTTAAGAGGTTTGCTGATTCTTATAAAGAAAATTATATAGGTTCTGTAAAATACTATTTTAACTTCTTTGATAGATTGGAGGAGTTACTAATAAAATATGGTTTTGAGAAGATGGGCGGTGTAAGAGATGGATAAGAAGTCAATGTTAATAGGGGTATTATCTTTGGCTCTGCTAGGTGGATGTGGTTCAGATAGCAATAACTTTAAAGAACCTAGTAACCAGAATCTTGAAGAGTACTCAAATGGAGTTATCTCATTCGACTATGATAAAGATTATTGGGGTACAGAAGAGGAGTATACAAAGGAAGGAAGAGAGGGTGTACTACTTCAGAATGATTTAGGAAGTGGGGTGAGCGTAGAGTATTCTGGTACAACGTTAAGTGATACCCAGTTAAAAGAGAGTTTAAGCAAATACAAAATATTGCTATCTAATGGAGATGTAAGAAATGAGAAACACTCTAAGGGTAAGGTAGGAAGCCTAGATAGTGATGTTTATGCTTGGAATGATAGTGATAATATATATTATGAGGTTGTGTACCTCCGTTCAGACGACTGTACGGTTATTGTAAATATGTCATTGTCGGATAAGGAAGAGATACCAGATATGAGTACCCTAGTAGATAGTATAGAGGTAAAGAAAACCATAGAAGTATCGAGTGATGGGTATGATTATCTGAGTGATGCTAAGTTACTTTATACTGGTGGAAGTAAGGTAATAAAAGTAGTGAAATCAGAGGATGGGGTATATGATGGGTACTCCGTTAGTGGTTCTTCGAATGGTGTAACTTGTTCCGCAATGGTATATGAGGATAGTGAAGATTCAGAGGACTATTCAGAAAGTAAGTTAAGTGAGGTAATGGATACAGAAAAAGGTATGTTAGAGGGTTTAACCTCATATTCTAATTTATCTCTATCTAAAGTAGAAAAGTCTAATATCTATACAAAGGGTACTTTGGGTTATGAATATTCTCTTGGTGAGAGTTCTTCAAATGGGTATATTAAGTATTTTATGTGTACCTTAGATAAGAACAAGTATATGTTACTAAAGGTAGAAGTGAATAACTTAGAGTGGACAGACAAGACTGAAGAAATATTGAGGGAAATAGAAGATTATTATGGTGTAGTAATACGTGATAATTAGGAGGATATGTAGTATGGCTGGAAAAAATGATAATGGGTTCAGATTAAAGACAACAGAGTTGGATAAACTGTTGAGTGGTAGTGTAATAGCAAAGAATAAAGGTAGCCTAGATAAGTTTATTATGGATATGCTCCAAAGTAGCGGAGAAGAGAACTTTTCTGTACCTGTGGCTCAGAGGTTATTCGAGACAGTAAAGGGATTCCAGGAGAAGTTTATCAAAGTATATAAGAATACTTTGGTTTTTGGAGACTTGGAGGGAGTAGATCCAGATATAATGGCTATGCAGGGTCTTTTATTTGACGGTCTATGCTTTGGTGTTAATATGGATAAAGATAACTCGATAGCATTATATACTGCTAATACGAAGGCAGTTTTCGGCGTAGATAACATGTGTAAGTTCTCTATAGATAAGACAGTAGAGAAAAATAGAGAAGGTATTCTTCATGCTGTCAGAATAGATGTAAGCTATACGTCAGAGAGTGGTTTCGAGTATAAGGCGGTAACGCTGAATAAAAATACTTGTTTGAGGGTATATAATTTTGATACGGGAGAGGGTAATTTCCTTATAATTCCGTATATGTATGTTGCGAGGTCTTTTGCTTTGTTTGATACATTGCTAAGTCAGGGCAGGGTACTTAAAGTAATTCAGGAGAAGGGTTCTTTTAAAAAGACAAGGTATATCTCAACTAGGGCATCAGTGCTATCCAAGTATAGTGATGTTGATATTACAGGGGATGTTAAAGTAGAGTATTTCCCATTAAAAGGATTTTTCTATGCACCTGTTCTGGGATCTCCGGCTTTAAGTGTAGGAAGAACTAGAATAGATATCCTGAGTATTTGCTATGTTATGCCTGTGCTTAAACCAAAGGTTGAGAAGGCTAATTCTATGGATTCTTTCTCGGAGGAGCTGGCTCTAACGAATATTCTTACTGATCTATATGAGAATAATATAGAGGAGTATGAAAAGGTGGTAGCACCTATAGCTAAGAAGTCAGATAGTGATTGTCCTAGTGTACACGACGTATTAGGGTATCTGCGAGAGTTACCAGCAAAATCTAAGGAAAAGTACTTGAGTGGTGTAGAGGGATATAATAAGTTATACGGTAGTTACCGAGAGGCTATAAAAGGGTATAGTCGAAGAGAGGTAACCAGTGTCGAGGATTTAAGAGAGTTACTAAAGACGAGTGTATGTCGTGTAACGGTTAGAAAGAAAGATTGTCTATATTCTTCTATGACGGTTACCAATAATACGAATGTATTAAAGGCAATTTACGGAGATGATTATTTTGGCAAATATGAAAGTTTTGGGGTACGACTTTACAAGTTAGAAAACTTGTTAGATAATAATGTTACGTTACAGGATGCAGCTAAGTATTGTGGTATGGAGGAGTTGTTTGACAGTGATGAAAAGAAAGAAAAGGTATTAGACTTAGTTAAAAATGGATCAGATGATCCTAGTATGAATACCCATGAGGCATTAGCTTATACATTGACAGGAAAGAGTGGCTCTGTAAGAAAATCTTCTTCTAATGAGAACACCGTATTAGCTAGGGTATGTTTCGAGCCTTGTCTGGATATTACTGGTGGAAGAGGGTATCTTAAAGATATAGACTTTACTAAGATAGTATCTGTTTGTGTTCTGGATACTGATTTCTCCAATTTTGGTAGCAATTAGAGGTGATATGGGTTGTTGATAGAGTACAGAAGGTATTTGGATAAGTTACGAAACAGTTTTTCCAGGTGCGGAATAGGTATAGATGGTGAATTTGACTATTCTTATGAGAGTATATTTGAGCTAACTGAGATACTTTCTGAAATGCTATATTTTTTCTCAGCTATGAAAATAGGTGGTAGTCCTCAGGGAACAGAGAATTTTATGTATTCTTTGGATGACTATTTTATGAGTGGAGTAAGAGATAAGTATTTTGAAGAATACCTTTTGTATAAGAAAGGTTATCTCAGTATGTCGTCCAGTTATTATGAGAAAGAGAAGAAGTTGAGTGAAAGCAGGAAAAAGAAAGATTCTGAGGTCATAGATCAATCTTTAAGTACTCCAAATGCTGAGGGAGTGAATGGTGCAGAAAAAGTTCTAACAGAGATACCTAGTCTTTTAAGGAGAAACCCTATTCGTGAGGACACTGAGGAAGATGGTATTGATGAAGAGTTTGTAAACTATGGTGAGCCAGAAGATTTAGAAGAAAAATGGGGTAGTGATGATGCTAATGAAGAGGGTGTCGAGGACGATGATTTCCTAGATTATTCTGGTGGAGATACCTTAGATGAGGATTTAGATGAATCTTGGGGTTCTGATGATTCAAATGTTCAGGAAGATTACTTGGATGGTGACGAGTTCAAAGACTGGGGTATTGACGATGAGGAGATAGCCGATAATACTAAAGAAACCCAGGAGGATGACGATGAGTTCATCGATAATGGTGAGGATAGTCCAGAAGAAGAGGATTACTCAAGTGATTTAGATGATTGGAATACCGATGAAGAGTCGGAGAGTGAAGATTATTTTAATGAGAAAGGCGAAAGTGAGGGTATTGATCTT
>CALVNE010000059.1 GCA_944349515.1 uncultured Clostridia bacterium
TACTTAATTCTATTATACTATAAATCTAAAGAAAACGCCATAGCTCTAAGTACTAAGCTATAGCGTTCAAGGATGATCTCAATTTTCTATACCTTTTTGATGTAAAAGCAATTAATAGTCTATAACTTATTAAAACACTTATAGTCATACTCAATATAAGAGAACACAACTTCATAAGCAAGACCTCCAACAAATTATTTTAGTATAATTAAATTAATCTAAGTAATTTATCTTTAGTCTATTAACAAGTTTGATACTCTCTTATTTCAGCTCAATAGCTCCAGCCCAAAATCCTCTTCCTGACTTTTTCTGCATCTTTGCTTCAGATTTTATCTTGGATATTACTCTTTTTGATCCTTCTTCCCCGTACTTTAAGATAGTTTTATTATATTTCTCCAATACATCTGCTACCAGATCTTCTTCACAACCGATAGGATAGTATACCCTTTTCACACCACTTTCGTCTATCTCATACTTCTCCCCTATTCCATAAAGTATATTAAAAGAATAACTTAAACCTCTATCACCATGATCAGAAAACCTTATACTCCCGCCTAACCCATACTCAACCTTTAAATAGCTACTTCTAGATGAGTAAGAAATCTTGCTATGCAGAGTAAGACCTTTATCTCTCAGTAAATTTATTACTTTCTTTCTTGACTCTTTTAAAGATTCTAATATTTCATCGCTAGGCATTTTTCCTCTCCCTCTTATTATAAAAATACCTATTATCAATCGAATCATCTACAACAAATAAATCCGATCCATAAAGCTTCTTATATGCATAAGCATACCTTTTAAATGAAACATAACTTGAAGAATCATCAAGTTCCAAACAACTTAATACTCTCTTCCTGTTATCTGATACCCCGTTACTGTCCAATACCCCATAATTTGGATTTAATAACTCCCTATGCTCTACTCCACAGAATATCAACCATTTCCTGCCAAACAGACCATCAACCATCCCAACACAATGATCTAGCTTATCAATTGGTATTTTCAGTCCTTCAGATAAGTAGAACCCCTCTGAGTAATAAGGGCTTCCATCTAAGCAGAAATGATACCCATAATTCCTATACAGGTTATTCGATAACCTGTAAGCCAAAGACCTAATAGCCTCCTCTCTCTTAGATCTTAAAGACATCACAAGGCAATCACCCACAACAAAACAACCCCACTTCAACTTGCAATGAAACTTCTCCTCTGCATCTTTAACAGCAACTCTTATATAATTCAAAGCTCTGTTATTAATCATACTCAACTACCATCCTTTCATCAACTACTCGTATCTACTCTTATTTAAGGTTACTCCCTTATCCTCACTTTTATCCTCTAAGTCACCAGACAATACCCTAAACCACACTACCGGCTCTTTTCTCTCAAAATTGTTACCCCATATTAGGTATTTTGTATTCAACTCCGTAGAATTACCCCATGACTCTATATAGGATGTCTCATCCGGTTTCAAGGTTACCTCTTCCTGCAAACCATATACTGTACCAGTTCTAGGGGCAAGGTTTGCATTCCCATCTGATAATGAAGTACAATCAGTTATTGTTATTGTCTCACTAGACAAATTTGTTACTTCGTAAGTATAACAACAATACTGTATTTCAGACTTTATATCATACCCTCTATTCCTCTCATCCTTAGTCTGAAACCACTCTATAGCCTCCTCGGATACCTTAAAGTCTGTTAATCTTATCCTTATCGGGTAAGATTCATACTTTTCTTCCCCAGTATCCGTTGTATACTTTCTTACGAATGAAGTAACAACATCTGTACCTATACTGGCTGGATTCTCTAAAGAACCATCACCTAACTCCGCATCGATAGACTGCTTAACCTTATTTCCATTCTCATCCAGAACATAATGTTCATTTATCAAATAATAAGAACCACACCAATCCATACTTATTATTAATTTTGGATCATACTTCTGAGGTTCCTCTACTCCATCTTTGTCCTCTAAAGAATCCCACTCCAACCACTCTTTTGATGGCTGCATCATCTCCAATGTCTTACTAGGTTCCTCTATCTCAGCCTTCTCTTCATCTGGCAACTTATTCCACTCATCCCACTCAGGATTTTGTTCTTCACTACCAACAGCTACCCTGGAAAATCTTTCTAACAGATCATAGAATTCTTCCGAAGAGAATAGTACCTTATCCAGATATTCTTCCTCTTCCTCGGTTACTACAAAATTAGCACCCTTTTTATTCAGAGCCGGTGCCCTTCTGTCATCTACTAAAGGTATTTTACTATCCTTTATAGAAACAATATAATCACAAAAAACATCTACAAGCCTGTTAGAATAATCAACATCACCTGGTTTTAAACCTGCTTTTTCCATCAGCTCCCAGATCTTATCCTGATCCAACTCTACCTTGGAATAATCTATATAATGTAAAGTTACCTCCTCATCTTCTTCATTTACTAATGATTCAGTATAGACGATATCATTAGTACCCTTTTTAAGCATAACATTTCCGTACTTATTCTTCGCAACTATCTCATCAGGTTCATACTCCACAGTCTCTATTACTTTCTTTATGAACTCTTCTTTCTTTTCATTCCCATTTGCGTATACAAGCTCTTTAGCTAAGTAGCTATCCTCACCAGTAATACCCTTTATCTCTTTATTGTCTAAAGTCTCTACAGCAGAGATAAATCTAAGTAAAGCACCATACCCAGAACTATCTACATCCTCCACCATCTGACTAGGATATCGTACCTGGTTATAATACACACCATAGCATCCAACAGCTACAATTATCGATCCGAACATGCCAATTACTACACATCCTGCTTTTCTAGCCCCTGACATCTTAGGTAACTTCTTTACCTTAATTACTTTTCTTTTTGTCTTCTTTTTATCTTTCAAGGACTTCTCATTACCTGATTCAGTACTTTTGCTTGGGATTGCCTCTGGGCTCACGCCTGATGAGGCTATTTTTGATTCCTCTACAGTTTTCTCTTTCTTACTGCCTTTTAATGGATACTCTTTAGAGGTATCATTAATATTCTTCTTTCCAGACCTTGTCCTACTCTCAATATCTAGAGATTTTTTCGTTCCCTCTGATTTATTTCTTTTTCCATTACCTATCTTCACAGTAACTTCCTCCAATATCACATACCCTGCTTTATTACATTGGCTACGGATCGAAAAAATTCTCCGTCCAAAAAGCACCTCAGGAAAAAAGCACAATCCTTCAAGTACTCCGCATAAACAACATCAGGAACTAAATAAGTCGATAGAACAGTGTCAGTACTACTCATCAACTTAGCATACCTCATAAAGCAAGCGTTTCCCAACAAGTACCTTACCGATCCATTCTCTATAATGGGTACTATAGGCACATTTCCGTCCTTCGTGGTAAGTATACACTCATCTTTACCATTTACCCTGTCGAACTTTACAGAATAAGAATCAGTAGCATATAGAAAAGTACCGTTCTTCTTTAGAGTAACATCAATATCTAAATGATTTCCTACACTTAAACGAATGTGGGAGTCATTATTATCTACAAAACCACTTGCTTTCTGACCATTAAGTACCAGTTTCCCATCTTTATACATCAATGTAGAAGTCCTCCAAATAGACTTTGCAATCATACACTACCAACCTCTCTTTCTTCTTTTGAATAGAACAAAAGATGCTATAAGGAATACTATCTCAGACCTGTCAATATTTTCTGCTATAGTTCCTTCTCCATAATTATCAACTCTCCCTATCTCTTCTCCAGTTGACCTATTATAAATAGTACCCTCTAGACTTATACTATATTTCCCCTCTTTTGAACCACTCATAACCACTTTATCATCTTCGAGTACAATATAAAAAGTTTCTTCTTCGTCACCCCTATCAGGGTCTTTTAAGATTTTGATTCTCTTCCTTTTATAGTCTACAATTAACCAATAAGACTCCATATTAGTTAGAACAATACTATAAAGTAGTGTAAAACTATATACGAAACCATTCAAAGAATCCACGCCTATCATACCATCTTTTCTATACTCCACTTTTAACATAGCTACACCTAAAATAAACCTCTCGATAATTTTGCCAATGCATCTACTGCTAACTTTGATTCCTCTTCGTTAGATAAGCCCTCATCAGGTAACTCAGTATCTTCATCCTCTACAAAGTGAACACCCTGATCGAAAGTATACCCTGACTCCATCGGTAGCGGTATATCATCATCTTCCCTATACTCATCTTTAGTTTCAGGTACTACTGAGATATCTTCTACATAATCATTTTTAGGCTTTTCTGACTTCGGAGAATACCCTGAATCTCCCCCTTTGGAAGCTGTTCTAAACTCACCAGAACCTACATAATCACCTAAC
>CALVNE010000060.1 GCA_944349515.1 uncultured Clostridia bacterium
ACATAACAACAAAGGTATTTATAAATATCTCTTCTGTAAGGCTATCATTGTCTCCATACAGACTCAATCCCATTTTTTTTTTTTTTTCCTTGCTGTCTCCACACTCTGACAAAGAACTCCCTGCTATAACTCTGAAGTTCTTTATAAAGTCTACTTCATCATCTTCTGTTGGCAACCATAACTTAGAATCAAACCACTCCATAAAAACCTCCTAACATATCTCCTAAAACTAACTTCAAATCATCAGCAGTTCCACCTTCACCCTTATTATCTTTTAGGAATCTAGTCCTAAATTTACTTTTCGGTACTTTATTCATCGATATAGACATCTTTACCGAGTCAGACATCCCATTACTTATACATACATCAGCTACCCCTAAACACATATTATCCATTACATTAAATAAGTTTATATAACCGCCTTCTGTTACTCTCAACTTTGTTTTATCCATACTAAGCATACCCATAAGGGAGTAAGCTTCACATAGCCTCCTAGAATCCCTGTTATCACCTAACACCGACCTTACTAGATCGACAGTCAAGCCTTGCACCTCCTGCACTTTTATAGACTTCCTTATAGCATCTGAGCATTTTTTATCAAATTCGTTGCTACTGGATTTCATCCTCATAGCCACGGAAAGTAGAGAACCGATATAATCTACACTTTCTAAGTCCAACCTCAAAGACCTTTCATAAGACTCTTTTAAGCTATCACTTTCACTCCTAGCCTTATCTTTACTCTGATTTAAAGCGTACTCCTTCTCTACCTTTTTAAAATGAATAGCCAGATTACCATTAGGCTTATCTTTTAAATAATATTCTGGTCTCAGATAATAGTGTTTATACCACTCAGGGTTATCTACCATCTTCCAAGATAGATTCAACCCACCATCCTTTGCTAATAAGCTACCTACCGTATTTCCACAAGCCCAAGAACTAATAGCCATCTGGCTACCCTGTAATGATAATTCTCCATACCCATAGGCTCTTAACCTAGAATTCTTCCCCTTCAACCCATTTATATAGCTCTCTAAATTAATCACAGAGGGAACTCTAAGATAAAAGTTAGAGACATATATCTCTTCCAAACAGGATAATACCCTTTTGTTTAGTATTGTATTTAATTTCGGAGAACCATAATAAGGAGACATTAACTCCTCTTCTAGCTTCTCAGCCTCTAAAGGTACAAATTTACCCGCTGAATGACCTCTCAGATGGCTCAGCATATAGATAAAATCTAACCCTACAATAAGTACCCTAATATTATTAGGTGTCCAGTCTCTTATTACTGAACTACTCTTTCCTGAGCTATCATATTTTTGAGAGCCTAAAGCTTCCCTCAGCTTACCTCCAATATAACTTCCCATATCTTTACCTCCTATCTACTTCCCTAGTTGACCATAATCCATTACCTTCCGGTCCTCTATACCAATCTTGAACTTCATAGCACTTTCCATCCTTTGATACACAGAAAGACCTCAAATAGAACCCACCCCTAAATAAATACTTTAAATACCCCTTATCATTACTTACTACATATACCCTGTCCACTGTTAAAGGGAGATTATTCCCTCCTACTCGTAACTCTCCTACCTTTTTCGGCATCTTACTTATAATAAACCTGTCTAGCCTATTCTTCTTAGCACCATTCGAAGTACACTCTATATAATCAACCCTAACACCATTCAAAAAAGAACAACAATTCTTAGTTGACTTAAACTTATTCAGAGATCCCCTAGTAGAACTCTGGTAGACTACAAAAAGCCTATCATATTTATTATCAAAATCATCAAGTATAAAGCCAAATTTACGCATATTACAAATATTCTCAGTATCTAAGTACCACTCTACCATCCATAACCACTATCCCCTCTTATCTGACTTTATACATAAAATAGATAAATCTAAATAAAAGCTTCCACTTTCTCGGTGAACGCTTTTATAAAATCCCTTTATTATTGTACTTTTTCTAACCAATCTTTATACTTAAAACCAAATTTCTCTATGAATTCCTTATAAACAAGTTTATCATGGAGTATCCTACAAACTCTCCAGAAGTACAACCTAACTCTTTACAAGCAATATTTTAATCTCTCCTGCAATTTCTTCACTATAGTCCACCGTATTCAACCCTGTTAACTCAGCGAGATCCTCATCACACTTTATAACGATATCACCACTCTTATACGGATAAATACTGTCATTTAACATTTCAACACCTACTTAATAACTAAATTACTTTACTGTATTTCTATTATACCTAAATCCTTTTCTAGATGTAATATAAAACAGAGAGGATTTTCACCCTCTCTGCTAGACATCCCTGTATAAAACCTCTTACCCTACTCCTCTTCATACTCCTCTTCTACATAATCCATATCGAGGATACTTAAATCTACATCTGAGAAAAACTTCACAGTATCATTTGTATACTCTTCCTTACTTATATCATATACCTTTGAGGTACTTCCTGTTTTCTCAACATTGTACATCTTACCGATATCATTAAGATTGTACTCAACCAAAATAAACTGGAAACCACCCTCTGCAAATATATGGAGTATATCCGACATGATCCTTTTTGCTCTTGAATGAAGACCTGAAAACCTCTCATCAAGCATAATAAACCGTCTGCCCTTCCTTATCTCTACAAGGCATATAGTATACATTGCTGAGATAATCTCAGATAACCCTGCGCCTTCTTGGAAGAGTTCCATGCTCATACCCTGTTTGTTCTCGAGCTCTAAAACGATATGAGGTTTTGATCCTCCATATAACTTAGGTGCCAGATACACTCTCGGCGGGTCACATACCCCTTTCCATATCTCTGTTAATGCTTTGTTTACTACCCCTGTTATAAAGTCCATAGTTGTCTTTACATTTTCATCGGATACTGCTGCTAACAGCTTCTGAGCTTCAAGCAGATCAACATATTCTTCCTGAGCCTTAGCCAGCTCATCTAACCTGCTCTTTACCCTGTGTTTGTACCTCTTTTTATTTTCAAAATCCCTTTTTACAGTTGGTAGTACCGATGCATATACTCCCATCTTACAAATCACCTCCTTCTGTTAAGCTAACTGAGCCATCGGAAGAATAAACCAGAGTATTCAATACCTTTTCCATACCAATCGAATCACCACACATAGGTATTTTAATAGAACGCCAAGTCACCTTATAATGATCCCCACTAAACTCCACATGTGGATCTTCTACCTTAAACCTTGAGTATGGTCTTATTATCTCCATTAGCCTCAAAAATACGTTATTCGTTAGGAACTCCATATCATCATTGTCTTGCCTTTTTAAACATACAGTACCATACTTCGTATGAAGATATACAACATCCGCTTTAGATATATCTAAATCTGATACTTTTCCGATACTTAAATTATCTCCACCAGTATTAGTGTGAAGTATCCCTAACATTTCCATATTAACTCTTCCAATTATAAAAAGTTCTCCCATACCCTGATCCCTCCTATTTCCACAAACTACCTTACCTGTAAGGTTGAAAACCAAGCTCCCATTCCATCTGAGATAAATAAGGAATACCCTGGAGATCCTTTTACAAAGTACATTCTTAAACTTCCTGGGAATACCTCATCCACACCGATAATAGCTTTAGACAGCAAGCTAGTAGGTACTTTAAAAGATACCCCCTCTACATCTCCTTTTGACTTCTCTATAGGTATTACCTGGAAAAACTCCTCATTGGACAGTTCCAGATTTTCCCCTTTTACAGAAATAGATCCATTTCCTCCCCTGATAGACATCCTTTTAAGAACATCCTTAAAATACAGCCTGTCAATAACTATTCCGTTATCTTTACTGAACCTTTGAACAAACCCTTTATAATTGAATCCCATCTTTTTATGTCTTAGGAAAGCCTGTACATTCTCAGTCTCCAAGCAAATATATCTATCTTCCTTGCAGACTGAAATAGACTCACAGGATTCAACTACCTTTTTCAAAAAGTTCACAGCCGAATACCCTAATGCGTAACCCTTAAAAGCATCCGGTAAC
>CALVNE010000061.1 GCA_944349515.1 uncultured Clostridia bacterium
AAGTACCCTAGTGAAAGGTCAGTAACCATGAGAGGAATCATGAGAAAGATAGACGATAAGGGTATGGTCACTATAGAAGATATCGAGAGGAAAATAGGGAATTACTATGAGTATATAGGCGGTTCTATTAGGACTATGGTTTCGTCATTAGCCGAAGTAGGTAAGAATAGAAAGATCTGCTATCTAGCTGTTATGGACTTAGATATGATGGTCAGATCTGTTGTAGTGGAAAATAAGAAAGGTGAGAGGTTAAACCTAGAAATTGGGGATACAATATCTATTTCTTATGAGGAAAAAGAATCCAGGGTACATGTAAAGGGTAGACTCGCCAAAGTGAGTGCCGAAGTCCTTGTCATGGAAGATGTTGTATGCAAAACAGTATTAAAGATAGGGGCTAAGAATACTATTAAAAGTGGTTATTTTGTGGTAAAATTGAATCAAGATAAGTTGAAGTTGTATAGAAACAGATCTCCCTACAACATTAGGGTAGTCTATGGGTTCTAGGAGGTGTTATGGTTGGTACGAGAGAAGGACAAGAAAAGGGTATTATTTGATTACACCAAGAAGCAGAAGATATTGAACAAAAGTCATGGGGTGTGCGCAAGCTGTGGGAGACCTTTAGATGTGACTACTATGACGGTAGATCATTTTATACCTTTGTCTAAAGGAGGAACAAATGAAACCGCAAATTTAGTTGCTTTGTGTGAGGATTGCAATAAAAAGAAGAGAAATTTTGTCGTAGAACCGGAAGGTTGGTATCCTTATTTAGACGGGGTGTTCCTTAGAAAGCTATCAAATATCTATGATAACTATTGTTTGGATAGGGCTTGGTTTAACTCTAGAAACTTGTTAAGGGTTGACTCCTCAGGAAGAGTTAATTTTAGATCCTATGGCGGTATTTTCTTTAGAAAGGCTGATTATAGTGATTTAGATGATATTTATAAGTGCTATTCCAAGTGTTATAACAGTCTTTCATTACCATATTCAAGGAGGGATATTAATTCAAAAGTAAAGAATTTCATATCTTTTGTATTTGATAGGGGCTGTCTGTATTTTCTTAGGGACGATAGTGGAAGAGTGCTTTCAGTAGTACCTATGGTTTTGGTAAAGAATAGTAGAAGATTCCAGATGCTAGTCCCGAATATTCTGGTAACTTGCAGAGGAAATGATATAGTCGGTTTTATGTGTTACTTTTTGTTAGATTGCGTGGTGAATAAGTTCTGGTGGGGTATTGATAATGTTGCTATGGATCTAATAATAACTTATGTAAGGGGATTCTATGCTTCCAAGAATACTAATAGTGGGACTTCCTACCTTATCTCAAAGGCTTTGGATTATTTCAAAATAGGAGAAGAAGGGGTAATACATAGTGGTACAGAGGGAGATATGTGTAGGTGGGATACCTTACGATTTGAGGGTAAGTATACCGATGCTTGGTCTATATGCATGGCTGTCTGTAAAGATTATAATGTATTGAATATAGATAATGCGTCAGAAGAGAAATTAACATCTGAAATTGAGGAAGGTCTTGAGAAGGTTCAAACAAATCCATTTATGAATGTACTGGAGTCTGAGGAAGATTTTGAGCGTATTAAGTCTAATATTGCATTGTTTGAGGCTATAAGTTAGTAATGAGATTAAAAAAGAATATTTCAGGAAGAGTATCTAGGTGTTCTGGATGCTGTTATAATAAAGGTAAGTTAAATAAATAGTACTGCTAATGATAAAGCTAAGGAGGAGGTTATTATGCATAACAGGGATAAACCTATTATGTAGATTAAAACAGGTTTATTGATGTAATTTTTAGGAAAAGCACTACAGAGAGTTTAAGGAGGAAAATAGTATGAGTATCATGTACACTGAGAAAAAATTTAGATTGGTAGGAACATCACCGCTGTTGGGAAGTTCTCCGAAGAATAAGGAAGTATTTTCGGAGTTTATTGCAACGAAGGCTAAGGAGGGCGAAGAAAGAGCCAGAGCACACGCTGATGTTGAGAATATTCCGGAATTAGAGGAAGGCGATAACGGTAAAGAAACCATCTTCTACCGAGACGCAGAAACAGGGTATCCTATTCTGAAGGCATATCAGATTCTGGGATTCCTTAAAGAAGCAGCAAAAGGTCTGTCGGATCAGACTAAACTGAAGCAGGCAACTTCCAAGATTGACAAGTTTGTGTTTATCGTTGAACGGAATCTGCCTATCTACAGGGATGGGGAAAGAATCGAGAAGGTAGACGGGTATCTGGAAAGACCTCTTCGTGCGGAGACTATGCAGGGACCAAGAGTTGCTCTTGCTAAGTCGGAAGTTATTAACGAGGGTTGGTCAGTGGAATTTACGGTGAGAGTTCTTCCTAACTCTGCTACGAAGACATCCTCAGCTTTGGATATGGATCTGGTAGAAACACTGCTTGAATACGGGCAGTTTAAGGGGCTGTTACAGTGGCGAAACGGCGGTTATGGTCAGTTTGAATTCGAAGAAGTAAAATAGATTTAAGGTCACCGTAATGGTGGAAGCCTGTAAAATACAGGTTTCCACCTTTTTTATTTGATTGTCCGTTTAAGGTGTTGGATTTTAGTATATATGAAGATTGTTAGAAAAGGTGGTGTATTTGTGTTAAATATGGAAGG
>CALVNE010000062.1 GCA_944349515.1 uncultured Clostridia bacterium
CATCATAATACTTTACTTTAGTAATTCTCATAACCCTACCTACCCATCATATTAATAATTTATTCTTTCTTTTAAATACCCTACCCATCATCAATTGCTTCTCTATTTCTTTTCTACTAAAATACTTTAGAGCCAACTCCATATCACAGCTAGGATACATTTTAACAAAGGCTCTTAAATCTTTTGGTACTTCAACAACCTCCTGATTATTCTCTGGAGTCTCTACATTTACAACTTTTACACCTGCTTCTATCTTTTCCGTAACATCAGAAATATAAGATTCATCAAAAGAAATATCTTCTATATCTTTAAAACTCTCCTCAACTGAATCCTCAATTACTTCTTCTGCTACAGGTTCATTATCTATATCCTCTCCACTACCCCATTCTTCATCAAAGATACTGTTGTCCTCTGCAATGTCTTCTTCGTCCTCATCTACATAATCTTCCTCCACGAAATCTTCACTATCATCTGAAGAACCCCAACCTTCTTCCAAGTCTTCATCATAGCTGTTCATATCTGAAACATAACTACTGGTTTTCTGATCTGAAGTATCTCTTAGATCACTTAGTTTGTTGTTTTCTAACTCCAGATGTTCTTTTTCTAAAGCATTATCATCTTCTGGTATAGCCTCTTCACACCCAACAGATACAAAAACTTCAGAATCCTCAGGCTCTTCTTCTAGATACTCAACGGTATCACCGTAGAACCTATCTTGACTGCTCTCAACTTCTTCCTCCTCTTCCTCCTCAAAATATTTTACTCCTGGCTTATACTCTTCTTCTTCACCTACCAACTTTAACTCATTAATATACTCTATTTTATAATCATCTGATACCCTTCTGTTTAGACTTAGATAATTTGCAGATCTAGATTCGTCCTCTTCCTCAAACAATGAAAATAACTCTCTTCTTATCCTATCACTATTGGATGGAACATTAATTGACGTTATAGTCAAATACAAATCTAAAGCATTCTGTATATCCCCCGCATACCCATTATTTACAACTACCAATCGTCTCACCTACCTTTATAAAAGCTCATCCCAAAACTTCTCATCCACATCATCACCTGAAACAGAGTAATCATCAAATATTTCATCTACACCCTCTAATCCATCTGATGTATCACCTCTATCGTCTCCTCTAAAATTGTCTGGATCAGTGTAACTCTCCTTACTCTTTAATGGTATGTTCTCCACTTTAGTACCCACTACGTCGGGTTCTAGCCTTCTCCATAGACAATTTATAAACCTATAAATATCCTCATTCGTATCATTATCACCAGTAACTGCTATACCATGACAAAATACCGTAGAACCTTTATTTACCTCCGTACATTTTAAAGCCATATCCCCTATATTAGAAACTGTATAAGGGAACTCCCTTTTAGTGACTTCCAAAGTATTCTGTATCTCTTTAAAATCTGACTTTACACAAGCTACACATCCTACCAATGTATAGGTAGTCTTACTAATAACCTCATTAGTTACCCTATGAGGTACTAATATAAGTCTATACCCTAAGTTTGGCATCTGGGTTATAAGAGTATTTACCAAATCCTTAAACTCATTATTCCCCTCTTTATCTAGCTTACCTTTTAACCCCATTATCTCATCTATTATAATATAGTGATAAGGCATATACACATCTGGATGCTTTCTACGAAGATCCTTAATGTTTAGTACATCATATTTTTTCAATATTTCTGTTCTTCTCTTACCTTCTACCTCTATCAGCCACCTCATACGGGACAATATCTTTTCAGGTCTAGCCCTATCACCCTCAAAATTAATAAAATGAGGTATCATCTCATTCATCTTGTAGAAATCAGAAGTCATTCCTTTTATGTCCATAGCCTCAAATGTTACTTCTCTAGGAGAATTATACATAGCAAGCTGGACAACCAGAGATACTACTGCCCAGGATTTACCGCTTCTAGGCTTACCACTGAAGATGTAACTGAAAATATTCTCAGCATCAAATTTCCATACCCTACCTATCTCATTTACACCTATTATTATCGGTTTCTTTACTTGAGGATTTAAAATATAGTCTTCTTCTACCCTGTATGTATCAGCTAACGATACTAAGCAGGATTCCCCTTTAAAAATGTTTATAATATAGTTGCTACCTATAGAGTTTACAGTAGCGTATACCCCTTCCTGTAATACCCCACCATAATCGTCTCGACTATACATATTTGCTATTTCGTTTGCTATCTCTTCCTCTTTTAAACCAGAAGGTCTTGTAGCCTTTAACTGTATTATAAAGTTATTTTCACGCAATTCTAACAAACTAGGCAGTTTATCCTCCTTCATACCTGTCTGTATAGCTGCATCCTTTAACAGTCTATCCATAATTATAAAGTTATCACTATTCTCAGAAATTACTTTTAACTTTGAGAAATCAGGTGTTATGTTCGGTAACACTTTTTTGAACTCTTCATATAAATACTGCCTTGTCTGAGTATGAGGTGGTATCTCTCTTATAGAATCCATGGCACTCTCTATATTTATATCCTCTTGGTAAATGCCTTTCTCTTCCTCTTCTACTTCTTCTACATCATCCTCAAAAGAGTTCCAGATATCATTTGTACCCCAGTCTTCTTCTATATCGTCACTTTCCTCATCGTCATCGCCCCAATAATCATCATACAAGTCGCCCTCATCATCTACTTCGGAATCAGTGGTATTCTGTTCCTCATCTTGTTCATCTTCAGCATCACCATATAGTGTTTCACCATTCTTTACTTCTTCCCTAGCTTTATCTATATTCATGCTCATAACTAAAACACCAGTTATAAGGGAGAGAATACCCCCTACTACGATAAATATAGCCTCATCTAGCCTGCCAGTTAATTTTCCTAATATAGATAAAGCTACTCCAACAAATGAAACTATCAAACTTACAACTATAACATTATTCCCAACTCTAGACCAGAATATATGATTATACCTCTTTGCACTATCGTATACCCCATCTACCACTATCTTACCATTTTTTCCTGCAAACTTGACTGCACTCTTAGTTACATCCAGTAACTTATCAAAATCATCCGCTTGTTTTTGAAGAGAATTACTAGTCTTCTGATTTGCGTTTG
>CALVNE010000063.1 GCA_944349515.1 uncultured Clostridia bacterium
TGGACGTGAAAGTGGTGGTCCCTCCCGCGCTGCCCTTCAGCGACAGCGCGCTTTGCTCCATAATTTCCAATCTGGTGGATAACGCCATCGAGGCTTGTATAAGATACGACATGCGCGGACCGGGAGTTTCGGTACAGATATATCCGCGCCACGATTATCTGTATATCGGGGTGGAAAACACGCTGCCCGCCGATATAGATAAAGAGCGTCTGACCGCACTCGGCACGTCCAAGCCGGACGCCGCCAATCACGGCTACGGCACGCAGATAGTAAAACGGCTCGTCGCGCAGTATAACGGATATGTCACTTATTCGGGGGACGGCAGTGAGGTCGCCGCGGAGGAGATGAAGAATCCGATGGATGATACTGCGAGAACGGGGGGGGGGTTAATATATGAAAAAGCTTGCGATAGCAATATGCGACGACGACGAGACCGCGCTTATCGCTATAAGGGGCACGCTGTCCGGCATACTCGAAAAGATGAAAGTCCGTGCGTCGGTGGACGCGTTCGCGTCGCCGCAGCTCCTGCGCGGAGCGATGGGCGCCGACGCGTACGACCTGGTGTTCCTGGATATAGAAATGCCGGGTACGGACGGGATCGCGCTCGGACAGGAGATCAGGGAAAGCGGAGGCGGTACGGAGATAGTGTATGTGTCCAATCGCGAAGATCTGGTATTTGAAACGTTCAGGGTGCGTCCGTTCGGCTTTGTGAGAAAGAGCCGTTTCATCAAGGATATATCCGACGTGATGCGCCTTTACACCGAAACGCATAAATCGCCGGCGGCGTCGGACACGGTGACGTTCAAGATCCATAACAGCGAGATATCCGTCGCGTGCGACGAGATAACGTACGTCGAAGGCGCCCGCGATTATCAGTATATACATCTCGTCGGCAAGGAACCCGTCCGTCTGCGGACGTCCATAAACGCTTTGCTTCAACAGCTCGAACCGCTCGGGTTCATACGCATACATAAAGGGTACGTGGTCAATTTCAGATATATCCGGCGCATCGATCCGGCGTCCGTCACTCTCACCGACGGAACGGAACTGCCGCTCTCGCGGCGCAGCGTCGAATCGGTCAGGATAAAATATATGCAGCTGTGCCGTACAAACGGATTCGTCCGGCTTTGCTGATACGGCATGCGTGAAAGAGAGCCTGCGCTCCGAAAAGGAGCGCAGGCTCTCTTTTTATGCCGCCGCCGCGACGAGCGGAGCGGCAAGAGCCGCTTGCAGACGTTTCCCGACCGCTCGCAGACGCGCGGCGGCGGCTTGTCGACGCATTGGCCGCTCGTTGTCGTCCTTCTGTTGAATATGCTTTCCCCGTCCGCTATAATGCGGGTAAATAAAACGGAAAGGAGGGGAAAACGATCAAAAAACAAAACAGACGGATCTAAGGACAGGGGAGATGATACTTTCCGAAACCGCTTAAAAAGCGGCGGACAAAAAATGGAGAAATCAAATGAGATCAAAAACATTGAGAAAATCCGGAAAGATCCTGGCGATGATCGTGATGTCGCTGATCCTTACGGTTGCGATCGTTATACCGACGGTTTTGACGGCATACGGCGCAGAATACTACAATTCGTTCATGAACGACAAGCCTTACAACTCCGATTATTCGAGTATCGACGAGGTGGCTGAGGCGAGCGCGAAAGTGGCGAATCAGATATCCGCGGAAGGTACCGTGCTTCTCAAGAACGACGGCGCGCTGCCTCTCGCGACGGACATGAAGGTAAGCCTGTTCGGCACTTCTTCCAACAAGATGAACCAGATGCGGACGGGGCTGGAGGATCAGGGCATAACGGTCAACCAGAACGTGAACATAGGTTCGGGCAACGTTGCTGCGACCGACGCCGCTCTTCCGCGCAACTACGCCTCCGACGTAAAGGAGAAGAACGAGCGCCTGTATAACGACGCGGCGATAATAATGTTCGACCAGGCGTTCGGATCTGTTTCCGGCGAGAACTCCGGCTTCGGCTTCATCCAGAACGCGCCCGTCAAAAAGGCGGAGGGCGGCTCCAAAGGACCCGGCAACGAAGTTGAAGGAACGGGCAACGGCATAACCGATCCTCAGAACGCCAGCGTGGAGGACTTCAAGGATTTCAACGGCAATCCCTATCTGCTTCCTTCGGGCGGCGAGTTCAGACAGGCGAATCTCGCTCATACCATTTACGACAACAAGGAAGAGAAGTACGTCACCGTATATGAAACGGGCTATAATCTCGAAGAGAAACTCGATGACGGCAAGGACAGATATACCGTAACGTATTACAAGCATCCTCTTATGCTCAGCGAAGCGGCGGAAGAGATCGTATCGTATGCGACGGATACTTTCGACACCGTTATCGTGCTGTTCATGAGCGCCAATCAGCTCGAAGTGGGCATACTTGACGAAAATCCCGGCGTGAACGCGATACTCTGGTCGGGCGACCGCAACGCGAACACGTCGCCGAACGGACGCAACAACATCCATCAGATCGCCAAGATCATCACCGGCGAGATCAATCCCTCCGGCAGAACGATCAATACGTGGGCGCGCGACTTTACGTCCGATCCCACGTGGGCGAACGACGGTAACAGCGGCGTGACGTACGCGTCCGTCGACGGCAAAGACGCGACCGAGTGGGAAGCTGCCCGTATATTCCACGGCTCTTCTTACGCGATGGGTCTGCGTCACGACGGACTTAACGACGGCAAAGACCGTTATTACATACGCCCGATGCGTATCAATAACAACAAGAGAAAGAACGCTCTTCCCGTAATGTACGAGGAAGACATCTACATGGGTTACCGTTATTACGAGACCGCGTATGCGGATATCCGCGACGGCAAGCAGACGTTCGAGGGCTACACCGACGGCGAGGCGGCAGCCAACGCGGAGAAGTGGTATAACGACGCGGTCGTATATCCTTTCGGTCACGGCCTGTCTTACACGACGTTCACTCAGGAGATCGTCGGTGTGGAGAAATCGGATTGGGATAACCTTGCGAGCGTTTCCGGAAAAGACGCCGGCTGGGACGGCACGATAACTCTCTCCGTCAAAGTCACCAACACCGGAGACTATGCGGGCAAGGAAGTCGTGCAGGTCTACAATCATGCGCAGTACATCGACGGCGAAGTGGAGAAGGCGGAAGCGGGTCTCGTCGGATTCGAGAAGACCAGAACGCTCGCTCCCGGCACCTCGCAGACCGTCAAGGTCACGGTGAAGATCCGCGAAATGGCGTCCTTCGACTGGGATGACGCCAATAAGAATGACTTCAAGAGCTATGAGCTCGACGCCGGCGATTACGAGCTTCGTCTCCAGAAGAACTCGCACGAAGTCATTGATACCGAGACGTTCACTCTCGAGCAAGACGTTATCCTCAATCATTCCGCGACGACGGGCAAGGAGATCAAACCCGTATTCAGCGAAGGCAGCCTCGAGGACACGCTCAGCTATGATCCGAAGACCAAGAAGAACATGGTCGACGAAAGCAAGATGACGCTTATGTCCCGCGCGAACGCCGGTAACGGATTCACGGGTACGTTCCCCGAGCAGAGCACTCCCGAGGATATGACCCGCAGCGAGGAATACTTCGATCTTCTCGACGCGTCCAACGATTTCAATGCGGATCATTTCTATACGTCCAACGAAATGCTCGTAGATCAGACTACGAACGGATATAACGTAATAACCACTCCGAGCGACAAGACTTATCCCAACTCCACT
>CALVNE010000064.1 GCA_944349515.1 uncultured Clostridia bacterium
TGATTGCAGTCGTCCTGGCGTATTGCTGATGTGGCTGATGCTCTCGCACCGGCAACAGGAACGTGTTTGATGAATGTATATTTACTTTTCAAGGTTCTCAGCGTTTTCTTTGCTGTATCTAAATTGTACTTTTTTCTCAAACAAGTTTTTATTGCCTTGCTGGTAGAATTGCAGGCACAAATTATGTGTTCTCATTATTTTCCTGATAAACAGCCGGTCCACGTCCTGCAATTATGTAATCAAGTGTCGAGTTAAAATGGACAGCCAGTTCAAGTGCCAAATCAATCGACACACCCCTTTGTCCAATCTCAATTCTTGAAATGGTGTTCAATGCGACTCCAAGCCGTTCTGCAAGTTCCTCTTGCGTCAGTCCAAATTGCTTTCTCAGTTCTCTAATCCTTTTTCCGCTTTCTACAAGGTCATAATACATAGTTGTTCCTCCGTTTCCTTGAAATTTGAAAATCGAAATTTCAAGGAAAAAGGAGAATCACGAATACGATTTGTAAACCGTCCTTTCATTTGCCCGTCCTCCATGCAGGCATGAAAAAAGAGCCAGAGGATTTCTCTGACTCTCATTCATGCCGTTGTCTGGAAGAAGGCATAAAAAAAGCCCCATACCTTTCGGTACGAGGCAAAATTATTGATTCAATTAGATGCTGCGATCTCCCAGCATACTAATCTTAACACCTGCAAGGTCGGACTTTCAGTAGGAAAAGTGTCGGTATTTTGTCGGACTTTTATCGGACTTTCTAAATTTCATAACCCATTGTTTCATCTTCTCTCGCAGTTGCCAGAAACTCTTTCAGCATGGGAATTGCATTGCCCCACAGGGACAAACCAAAAAGCATAACAGCTTCTTTTTTGCGGTCGTAATAGGTGCTGCGCTCCATATCCATTATTTCCAACATCTCAGCTTCTTTATACTTAAATCTGCTCAAATAACACTTGGAGAGTATCTCACAATATAAATCTCCCCGACAAGGGTATTCCCGAATTCGTCCCATAGCATTATCCACCAGTTCAATGATCCATTTTGTTTCAAACAGGCTCCGGATTTTTTCTTCAAAACGTTCTCTTGCTTCATCAGGAGCAAAGGTTTCCAGATAAATCAGTGCTCCATCCAAACTGGCACCACAGGTACAAATCAAATCATCATAGACTTCTTCTGCTCTTCCCATTGTAGACCAGCAGACATCCCGATAAATGGAAAGAATCAGCCTGGAACGGTCATACAAAACTTTTTCATCCACTTGCTGCATCCTGCACATCATACGGATGCTATGTAAAGCCTGCGTGTTATTCCTGCTCATAAAAAACTCCTTTCGGTTCTATTTCATATACAAATTCCTTTCTAAGTCCACTTTCAGCCAAAGGGAAAGAAAATGCCGAAGCATGGACAGAATAACCAGTACATATCATGTTCAAACTGTAAGACACAATATAAAAACCAGAAGTTACAGTCGGAACTTATTGACTAATTACAACTTCCGATATATAATAAAAGCGAAGTTAAACTTCTGTTTTCAAGTTCTATTATATCTATTTTCAGAAGTTTGTCAATGAATAATCGGAAGTTACGAATAAATAATTTCATAGAAAGGAAGGAAAGGACATGACATTTGGCGAAAAAGTAAAGGAGGCTCGGTTGGCAATGAATCTTTCTCAGACAGAACTTGCCCAGTTAACCGGAATCTCTGAACGCTCTCTCTACACCTATGAGCAGTTGGGAACACTCCCTCGAAAAAGCAATATCAGAAAATTGGCGGAAGCCTTGCATATATCTGTTTCTTATCTTTTGGACGATGAGGAAACCGACAAACAAAGCCGTATAGATGAAGATATGTTCCTCGCTGAAGCACGAAAGCAGTTTGGTGCCAAAGGTGCAAAGGAAGCTCAGGAAGTATTGGGACGAGTAAGTTCTTTATTTGCCGGTGGAGATCTGGATGAAGATGCCAAAGATGTGTTTTTCCAGGCGTTGATGTCGGTCTATATGGACTCCAAAAAGAATGCAAGGGAAAAATTCACTCCTAAAAAATACAGAAAACACAAGCAAACGGAATAGCAGCCATTAAGTCAGACCTCACTCGCAGATAACTGTTTTCTGTGTCCGATTAGGAGGTGAAGCAAGTGAGAACGGCAGCACGCATTATTGAAACAGTTGAAAAACTGATAAAAAAATATGACACCAGAGATCCTTATGAGCTTTGCAAATGTCTGGGAATCAAAATTCATTTTTATGATATGGAGAAAAAATTAAAAGGATTTTTCTTCTACCAGTCGAGACAAAAGAATATTGTCATTGACAGTAATGTGAATGATATATTGGAACGTATCTTAGTTGCTCACGAATTAGGACACGCTGTGCTTCATGCTCAGATTGCCATGATGAAAGGATTTCAGGAAATGGAAGTGTTGGACGGCAGCTCGTTGGAAGAAGATGAAGCAAATTTCTTTGCAGCAGAGTTACTCTTAGAAGATAGCGAAGTATTAGAGCTTTTGTCCGAATACTCTTTCTTTGAAACCGCAAAACAGCTTTACGTTCCCGCAGCACTGCTGGACTATAAATTCAGCCTTCTGCACGAAAAAGGTGAGCTGCTAAATCCCATGTACATCCGGAAGTCAGATTTCCTGAAAGACGATCTTGGAGATTACGACGATACAAACCATTTTGATTACGAATAACAGGGGGGTGCTTCAACCATGTTAGATAACTCTAAAATAACAAATACAGATGAGCTGGAATTTGCTGTATTCTGTATCGAAAATATTGCCATCAAGCTGGGAAAAAATGCCGAAGAAGTTTATCAGGCGTTGACTGAAAAAAGCGATATTTTGAGTAGCTATATCGTACCGGAGTATGAGATGCTTCATACCCAAAGCAAGGACTATATCGTAGATGATATTATCAGCTTAATGGAAGAAAGGGGTATCCAATTATGATTTTATATCATGGCTCCTATCTGGAAATTCAAACTCCAGATTTATTACATTCCAGAGAAAATGTCGATTTTGGACGTGGCTTTTACACAACACCTCTTTACGATCAAGCAGTAAAGTGGTGTGAAAAATTCAAGCGTCGTGGCAAAAATGGCATTGTTTCTCGTTACATTTTTGATGAAAAGGCTTATCAGGAACTTAAGATTTTGAGATTTGAAAGCTATTCTGAAGAATGGCTCGACTTTATTCTGAAATGCAGAACTGGAAATGATACAACAGATTATGATATAGTGATTGGCGGTGTCGCCAACGATAAGGTATTTAATACCGTTGAGCTTTACTTTGATAATCTGATTGACAAAGGAGAAGCGATTCGCCGCCTGCGCTATGAAAAGCCCAACTTACAAATATGTTTCCGAACGCAGAACGCTCTTGATGAGTATCTGCACTATGAAGGGAGTGAACAGATTTGACCGCCAATCCTATTTTATTGCAAAAAAAATATGCCCGAATTATCGAGCAATTTTCGGAAAAAGAAAACCTGTCCTTGGATGATGCCTTAAGCTTCTTCTATCGTTCAACCATTTATCGTCTAATAAGTGAAGGAGTATCTGATCTGCACTGTATGAGCGATGAGTATTTGACAGAGGAACTGATTTCCGAGTATAAAGAGAAAAATTAAGATGGTTCCAAATTCATAAAGCAGACCTGTGCCGAGTTTACAGGTCTGCTTTTGCATTTAAGGAGTCAAGCCATCAAAAGAATTGAAAAGCTCACTTTTGAGTCAGTTTATAACTCATATCCAGAAGATCTTTTATTTCATCCTCTTGAACACTGCCATCCAAGGCAATGCTCAACCATTTTTCTTTATTCATGTGGTATGCGGGAAAATATCCTGATTTGCTGAGCAGTGAACCGATCAAAAGAGGATCACATTTAACATTTAAGATGTCTATAATACGGTTTTCATCCAATCCGAGCTTTTGAGCAGGCACTTCCATAATCAGAGCATACCATTTTTTGTTTTCTGCATGGCGAAGGACGGCATTCCAATCATTCCAAGGATAGTCTGGCTCTGTACCGTACATTCCTTTTACCCATTCAAACAGTTTAATTCGTTCCATTTTCCAGTTTCAATCCATTACAAATTTTCTTTATTTCGTGCAGTGAAATAGTATCTTTGACCAATCGCTGAATTTCTCTAGCGTTACTTAATTCCATAGATGCAGAAACCACTCTTTCTCTGATTTCATTCGGTAACACATCACCATTATCAGTATTTTTCAACGCCAATTCCGCAATTTTCGTCTTTGCATAATTAGAAAGTGGGTTAAACTTAATAATCGCATCAAAACGATTATATATTGGCAATCCTAGCTTTTCTTTGATTTCATCTTCTGTCTGATAGTTTGATGTACAAAAAATCACTGCATGACGAACATCCACTTTGTAATTTTGATCCTCAAAAATTCCCTCATCAAACAATTGATAAAATGCGCTATGGAAAACGGGATTCGCTTTATCAAACTCATCAAGCAAAATGACATTAGAGTCTCTGGCTAGTAAGTCTTTAGCAAAGCTCTTCTGATTATGCTTTCCTCCAAAAAGATAATTTGAGAACTCATTATTCTGGTACATAGAAAACTGTTTTCTAAGCAGCACACCGCCAAGTAACTCTGTAAGGTACTGTACTGTTTCTGTTTTTCCAAGTCCAGAATCCCCGTAGAATAATATTACAACGGGTTTGTTCTGCCTATTATCCATAAGGGGGTAAAGAGCTTTCAGCAGTTTCATTTTTACAGATTCCTGACCAATAATTCTGTCATCGAATCCAGCATATATACGTTTGATAATATCCTCGCTTATAGCTTTGTACTTTTGATGCTTAGGTTTAATCTCACAACTATCACCATATACTCTTTCAACTTGATCGAGTAACAGCGCTGGTGGATTTTGAATATACATATTGGTTACATTGATTTGGGCTATGAAATCAATGAAGTTTGTAATAACGTGTTCATTGACACTATTGTATTCATTTGCGTATATTACCAGATTAGCAACACGTGGCTTTTTCTTTTTGGGCTTTTCCGGCTCTGATTCTTGCTGTGGAAATCCTTTAACTTCCATTACAATTTTCTTGCTCTCGTCATCCATTTGCATGGCAATACTCAGCAGATTTCTATGACCCTTGGGTATAATTTCTGCAAAAGCTCTATCAGAGCCATAAAATAAAACAATTTTTTTCATGCTTTTACTCCCGCTAGTACAATATCATATACTGCAAGGTCGTTTTCCTGGTTTGGTGCATCTTCGTTCATCCCTAATACACTTTCGGCGGTTACCTTCGGTGACTTCCCTTGAAAGTCAAATTCTTGATCTATACCCAATTCCGTCTGTTTACAAGTTCCAACTTCAACCCCATAATATGTAAGATTCATTTTGCTCAAATCAGCGAGACTATAGTTATTTTTGAATGCATTGATGTTAAATCTCAGAACAGATGAAGGCACACTTTCTGTTTTCAGCAACATAGCATAATAACCTCGTTCACCTAGTACAGCTTCATTTAATTTCTCTACATCAAAGTCAAACGGTAATTGCTCTTTTGGAACAATTGACAGATATGAGCTATACATTTTATACAGAGTCACTGAGTTTTTAGGAGCGTAAACCCCAGAGTCCCCGAATTTTTTGATTTTTTCGTCTGTATGCGCCTTTGCTATATAGTCTGTCAGCAGGGTATTCTTTATTGTCGTGTCTAATAATTTAGATACTTCACCACTGGTCTTAGCATCAATATTTCCAGATATACTTCCTTTTAAGAAGCTAATTATATTAAAACCACCCTTTGCTTGTGCCTCAATTTCCGCAAGTATTTGAGCAGCACGCTTTCTGTTTTCTTCTTTGCTCCAATCAAGTCTGCCTCCATTTGTAATGTCCAAATAATCCTGTGCCGCAGCTTCATCAAAATATACAATCTTCAGAAAACTTGGACTTTTTTCCTTCATGCTATCAACCTCCCTTAGTTGCTACTGTGTAATCGTTTTTTCTATGTGTTAAGAGAATAGGCAGGTTTTACTGATTACTCTACCCCTAAAGCCTTAAACACGGCATCCTCTGCGCTCTGATAAGGAATCAACTGAAATGCACTCATTAAATCTGGAGGAACTGTCGCAAAATCGACGAAAGATGTACTCGGTATCAGCACTCGTTTTGCACCGCTGTCCAGACACACCTGCAATGTACTTGCAAGTTCATCCACTTTTATCATTGTGCCGCTGATGCTGATTTCTCCAAGCACCACCAAAGAACTCTGCACCGGTTTTCCCAATGCAACAGAACACAAAGCAATCAGTGTAGGTAATGCCAGTTTCCCGGTCATGCCAATGCCCTGTAAATCCTGGTAGTTGATGATATAGTCCTTCATCGTGGTGCTGATGCTGCCGCTGATACGGTTAGCATTTGCTTTCAGGAAATTAAATGCCGTGTTGGTAGACTCTTTCGCATCACGGTCAGTTCCAATGCCAGTTCTTTCAAACTTTCCGTTTCCAGGAAGCATCTGGGACTCCAGCCGGAACACACCGATCATACCGCTCTTACCTTGAGAAGCAGTATAGACCTGTCCAGGGTTGCACATTCCTTCCGGAATTAACTTTCCGCCGCCTTGTTCTGGCACAGACACATAATGTTCGGACATATCATCCATATCAATGTAGGAGAAGTTTACATCATAGAACTCCATACCGCCCAGCTTTTTCAGCTGCTCTTTTACACGTCGGCGCATTTCCAGCGCCAGCTGAAGAACTTCTTCCAGTTGTTCTTTGGTAAACTCTCCATCCGGATAAACCAGTTTCAGATAACCGTCAACCATTCTTCTGACTGCAATGGTATCTCTCTGGTTCAGGTTTTTTCCAAGCCGGAAGTACCGGTCAATGGCATCACCATATTGTTCCTTCCGCAGCTCACGGATAAACTCAGCTAGATAATCGCTGATGAACCCATAGTCGTTCGTAAAATGCTCCGGTCTGAACTTCGGAATTTCCCATCCCGGCAGGTAGCAGTGCATACGGTCTAAAAATGCTGTATCCGTGCCCATTTCAGGCGGGAACGGGTCAAACAGGCTGGAAGTTTTCAGAAGGACATCTACGCTCTGGTTGATGTTTCCGACAAATACCATAGATGCGGAAGCCGCTTTTTCCTCTTTACCACGGGCAAAAGAACCAGATGCCATATAGTCTTTCATAATCTGGATTCCGTCTTTGTCCTTAAAACGAATTCCCGCTACCTCATCAAAGGCAACACAATCCCATAAACCAACCAGACCTACTGTTTTTCTTCCCATGTTGTAGAAAAGGTTCGCAACCGTCGTCTGACCACCGGAAACCAAAATACTGTTTGGAGAAATCTCCTTGTACAGATGAGATTTACCGGTACTGCGGGGACCGAGCTCACAAAGGTTGAAGTTATTCTCCACCAATGGAATCATACGGGTCAGAAGCAACCATTTTTCACGATAGGAAAGTGCATCCGGCTCCATACCAATAGAACGGAGCAGGATGTCAATCCATTCTTCTTTGGAAAAAGCCTTTCGTCCCTGTTTCAGGTCTGCAATATCAATATGCGGCATCTGAATCGGCGTCAGTTTACGGATTTGAATCGGATAACCGTTCTGCTTTTCTTCCTCCACATATTCATAATCCAGCTGCACAATGCACCAGATACCGCCGCACAACAGGCGGTCGTATTTTTCCGGATATTCATCTTCGATGGGCACATTAGTCAGCCCTAAATTCGAGAAGGAGGCGAAGAAGCAATTCCTTTTTATATCCAAATGGACGGTGATCATATCAATGACAGTATGACTACCTTTTTGACGTAGTTTGGAAAGGATTTTCTGTGCTTCATCTGGACGTACAAAGTTATCAGCGAGAATCCTTTTTACTGTCTGCACACCGGATTCAATCACTTCTTCATCATCGGAGCTACAATACTGTCCCAGCAGAAATTCCAGGACATATACCGGGACATTAGCTCCTTCTTTGATTTTCTTGGTTAAGTCTTTACGGACAATCTTTCCGTCAAAATGCTGACGGAGTTTTTCTTTTATTTCATCACGAGTGCTTTCACACTCAGTCATCTGTTCCATCCTTGGTTCCTCCTGCGATGCTTAACTGAAAAAGTCGAACTCGTCCACCGCAAAGGCAATGTCAATCTGAAATTCCTCACGCTGCGGAAGCTGGAGTCCCGGCTCGTCTGCGATAACAAGATAGTAGGTTTCGGTATTGCTGTACTTCAGCGGTTTCAGATTGAAGGTACACCGAAAAGTACGCTCTGTGCCGTTGTCGGTAGTTTTATCGGCAATGATCTTCTGAACATCACTGATCTGCTTGCCATTGGAATCTACAAAGTAAACCTGATAGGTTGCGGCTTCTCGGTTCGCACCCACTGCATCCTTCTGATAGAAGTTCAGGCTGAAAATCATATTGCTGATCTTCCGACTTGCAGACAGCAGGCTCACAGTAACCGGTTTTGTATCGTATTTCTGTTTGTTTCGCTTATATTCCATCGAATCATTTCTCAAATGGTGATAGTCAATGACCGGAACCACCATTTCCTGCAAACTGATACCACCATGGACAAAGTTCAAGCCACCGCCATTCATCTTGATGCGAATGTTTTCTCTCGGTGCAAAACCTTCAAACTCGGTTTCTCCATCCAGGAATTTTACCGGCATCAGATAATCCGGCGAAGCACCTTTCTGCATAATGGCGTATCGTCTGCCATATTCCACATCCATGCTGTTAAAGCTGGTTTTGTCCGCCTTGTTATCCTCAGTCAGAGGACTGTATGTGTATAGGAACCCGTGGTCTGCGGTAATCAGAATATTCGTGCCGCCAAACTCATTTACGATGATACGCACCATGTTTTTTAGTTCAGAAACTGCTTTCTCACAAGCCGTGAAAACAGCGGTATCAGAGGTATGACTTGCTTCATCAATGGTATCGTGGTAGATGTACACAACATCCATACCTTTCACCAAGGCGCTTCTCTCGGCACGTTTCATGCCGATGATGTTCTTGTACTGCAACACCACACTTGCAGGATTAGCCGCTTTCAGCACCTTGTCACGGTTGGTACTTGCGGTAGACTGCCCATCAGCCAAAACGGTCAGAACATCGTTCTTCACCTCGATAGACAGCTTCGTGTGCGGAAGTAGCGCAGCCATACCAAACTTAGTGATCGACGGGAAAATGCTCTGCATATTCGCCAGCTTCACCTGGCTCTGGTTCTCTCGCTCAAGTTCTTCCGCAAGGGTAGCCGCCACCTCATAGCGCATGGCATCCGAGATAATGACAAATATTCTGGAATCTGCATTTTTGATGCGGGAACGATAGAAGTCCTTCTGCTGGGGAATTTCCAGTATCTTTCCGTACTGTGCCAGTTCATCGGCGCACACATCCGACCAGTTACTTCCCAGTTCACCCAGGAACCAGTGAGAATACAGCCCTTCTACCTTATCCACAACGTGCTTGAACAGGTCATCCAGCAGAATATTGGAGGTTTCCAGGCTTCTCTGAAAGCAGAGCTGGAACTGTCGGTAATAGCGATCCATCCTGTAGTAATCATTGGTGTAGTTCTTCCAGATCTCACGAGCTTGTGCCGTGTGGAAACCGGCAGAATGTTCTTTGAAGAACTCCTGCATATTCGCCACCTGCAAAATGCCCTCATAGAAGTTGGCAAACTCCGCATACCAGACACAAGTGCGCCGTTTTTCCACTATTTTCGTAATGACATCCGCATCAATGATTTGATTGCTGATTTCCGTCATCAGCTTTGTCAGAATGATTTCGTTGACACATGGGAAGCACTCGGTATCCACCAAATCTTCCAGTGCCAGCTGGCTAAACCGTTTCGGCAAGTGGGCTTCTTCCTCCACATAACGGGCGATTTCATAAAGCTGATGATTATCCTCACTCCGCAGCCAGTCAGACACAAAATCATAGCAATATGCCTGATGGGGAAGGGACAGGAATCTTTCTAAGCCAGCCAGATGTTCTGGGAACATAGTGCGGGTAGATGCAGTCAGCAGTAAATGAATTGCCAGCTGCCCGATGTCTCCTTCTTCCTCGCAGTAGCCGGTTCCTTGGCGCACCATCGCCCAGAAAGCATCCTGCGCCCCATAGTTTACAAAATCCTGATAGACCGGGTTGTTCTGCTTATCCAGACCGGCACGAAACACGCACTGCATGATCTGATTCGGCTGGGGTTCTTTGATACCGCAGATTGCTGCCATGACAGCAATGTGCAGCTGTGCCGGTTTCTCCGGAGTTTTACTCTGAGCTGCTACCTTTGCCCGGCGCTCCTTGGCATTAAAGAATTTTCGATAGTGTTTGACCTCTTTCCGCATCGCAAAACTTGACACCAAGCCCATCTCATCCATCCACATAGAAATCAGATCAGCACGGAATTCTTCACTGTACAATTTCACGTCAATCAGCCAGTCATCATCCGGCTTATCAAAAGAGAGAGGATTGTAAACCAAATAATTGTTTGTCTGGTCATCGCTCCCCAGCAACTTTTTCACCTTAAAGGTGTTGCTGCCGTTCAAAGCAACCAGTTTGGCATTGTCCAACTTGATTTCATCCAGCTTATCCTCGAACTCTCTGTCCTCATCATGCCAGAAAATAATACGGCGATGATAATACTCCGGCAAAGGTGCAGCAAATCTGCGATTTAGGTCTTGTATTACTTTTTCTATATCCACGCTGCAACCTCCTTCTTTAGTTTGGCATTTCTGGAAGTTTTTCGATTAGGCTACTACCAGTTAAGCCCATAAACTGCTCATATAAGTGCCAAGATTTTATCTCGTTTGCTTTAGACCAACCACCGATAAAGTAATCCTCGGTGGAATGAATACGAATATACTGTCTCTGCGTCAAAGCGTCAGTATATTCAGCTTCTATTGCTTGTAATTCTCCCCACACAAATGCCTCGAATTGTTGCTGCTCCGCCTTATCTTGGAATGTAAGAAAAGCCACCCCTGGGCGTACATCCCACTTTTCGTTATACCAATTATTTCTAACGCAAGCAAAGCAGTTAAACAACTTTCCTGCAATACTATCCATATTAAAATACAGATAAGTCAAAGATGGTTCTTGAGAAGTGAGATTGTTTCTATATACTGTATTGCTCTTTGGAAAAGGGATAAGGTGTCTCCCCCCATCCAAGTAGAGGACACGATCTTGGTAGAGAACTGTTGAGTGATATGTTATAACCACATCACTTACAGAATACCCTTTATCAGCTTGATGATCTGCAATATTCCTCATAATGCTGTTACTTGAAAATTGCTCTTGATCCTCAATGTCTATGATGCGGATTTGAAATTCCGGGAAATATTTGTGATATTTGAAGTCGCCCCAGTTCAAATCGCCAATCCAATCATCTGGAGAATCTAAGAGCCGAAGCAGTTTCTCAACAGCTGACAAGTCAATTCCAAAACGCTTTCTCCACAGATATTCAATCTTATCCAAATCGGCAATAGAATCAATCGCTGTGTTGGTATCTCCAATCCTGGTGTATATGTATCCCGCTCTAATTTCCTTATCTTTATCTCTAAAATTCTCTACTATGAAAAAAGGTGTTTTGGCAGAATCCTTGACAATCACTACATCTATTTGTTGGCACACACCATTCTCATCTGGAATCTCAAGGGTTTGTAAATAAACCGAGGGGCGAACCCCACCGGCAAACTTTTTGTTCCGCAAGAAATCAATAAGATGCTGTTGATCCTTTCTGTTGGCTTCTTGTACTCCTTTTATCTTAACACCATCGGGGCTTTTACTATCACTTACACCAAAAATGATATAGGCATCTCTACCAACTTGATTGTTAGCCATACAAATGATGTCGTGAAGAAGGCTGGCTTTGTTATCATGCCACAGTTCTTTGAAATCCCAGTACTCTCCTTCTGTTCCAAGAGCAATAAGCCGCTGAATTTCTTCAAATAATTCCATTCCATAATCTCCTTACTTAATTTTCGCCAGTACATCCTGGAATTTTGCATAGTTGACCTTTACGCCATCATCCAGATCAATAGTAATCATCTGGTCTGCCAGATGATGAATCTTTTCTTCGTAGCTTCTCAGTTCGGCATCCTGATCTTTTAGCTTCGTCAAGGCTTTATTCAGCTTCACACGCTCGCTGGTAGACGCATTGGCAATGCGGTTTTCCATATCGGCAATGGCGGTGCGGTAACGGCTCTGCTGTTCATGCACATAATCGGTGCGGATGCGGGCGATGGTATCCGGCTGGTAGCGGTGCATATATATGAGGGCTTTGAAGCCGTTCTTTTTGCCGCTGTCAAACAGCCAATAAATCGGGCGTTTCTGGTAAATCTTGCAGTGGTCAGCATAGAAGTCATTCAGGAAGTAATTGCGAATGCCCTCTCTCGGCTGACCCTTGCCGCCCAGAGCATCAGCAATAAACTTCAGATTTTCTTCCAGTGTATCTTTACCGTAAACTGCCTCAATAAACTTCACAAAGCGACCGACAATATCATCGTCAAAGTATTCATCGTCGCAGATTGGGATGATATTATCCTTGTCAATAAAGTTGGCATCCCACACCATGTCACCGCTGGAAAACTCATTCTTTCCGATGGCATCCATCAATTCCTGCTGGATTGCAGTATACTCCCAATCCCCACCGGCATAGAGCAAGCCATCTTTGAGCGGCGAATATCTGCCGAACATACACCCCACGGCATAGGAAATCAGGCTCTTGATATCACGCTGCAAGTCAGCCTTGCGGACGGTAACATCCTTATCCTCAACTTCCGGGGTCAGTTCATCTTGCAAGCCATAGATGTCAATGAAAATGCGGTTCAGTTCTTCTTCGTTGGCTTTCAGTTGGGCAAAGCGGTCGTCGCACTCGGCTTCCCAGTGGGTAAAGGCATCCGCAACCATGGAAACAGGGCGAATCAGAGGGTGCTTTGCAAAATCCCAGGATGTTTCAAATGCATCCCAATCATACTTAGATGCATCAACACATTCCTCAGCTAACTCGATACAACGATCATGTGACAAAACTTTGGGGATTCTTAAGGAATCCACATATCCACTCAACATATTTGTCGTTGGGTTGATTAACTGCATTTCACTTCTTGCAACAACAGAATTTGCAAAAGACAGAGCATATAACAAATCTCTTTTTTCGTTTGCAAAAGCAACTAAACTGGCACTTTCAAAGAGGTAACCTGCTTCGCAGTATCTAAAAGCCATTCTTGTGGAAATTCTATTCCATGTTATATAGGGGAAAAAGTAAATTTCCCTTGAGGGAAGTTTGTTTCCGCAATTAGAAAGTTTATTGTATCCTTCATGATCATAAGTAATAACAAACCAGTTATTCCCATACCATTTTCTATACAAACCACCCTTTATAAGAGGAGCGAATTTTCTCTTGGTATCCCAAAATTCATCCGCATTTTTACATTCGAATGCGATATGCTGATAGGGAACTTCCCAAAACTGCTTTATAAACAGCTCATTACTCCCTGTTGTTAGTCCATCTCTCGAAGATACATATTGTGTAATTTGATCTCCATCGTCAAATATCTTCTGAAAGCCTTCCGAAATCCAATATGCAACCGGAGATGATGGAATATTGGCATAGTTTTTTTGTTGGAATAAAAATCTATCCTTACCATCAAGAAACGCTTTGTGTTTTTCTTCCTGAGAAGAATATTCAACAAGGCGGGAGTATTCTGCATTATAGTTAAGGAATCCATTCTGCATTACCCACGCAACAGTCTGAACTATTTCACCGCTAATTTCCTCAAAGGCTCTCGCTCCAAGATGACACATATTTACAATCGTATGACGATTTATCAAAGATGTACGCATCTTTTCAAAACTGGACAAAAACATCCATGAGTGCATTGTTATCATAGCCTGATAGCCATGTTTTTTGAGCATTTTTCCGCACTTGTTAATAAAAACAGCATATAAATCCGCTTTACACAACGGATACTTTTTCTTGATGTAATTTGTTAGAGCAACACCCATTGCATCTGAACCCAAATATGGCGGGTTCGTCACGACCACATCATACTTCTGCACCAGTGCTTCCGCCACCTGCACCAGCGGCAGCAGGCTATTCAGAACCACTTCACGGCTCATGTTGATGTCATCCCGCACTTCATCAAAACGGGCGTAAAGAGCAGCAAAATCCACCGGAGTAATGTTCAGGATAGAACCGTACTCCTTGGCGTCGTGCATTTCCTTGATAATGCTCTCCATCGCTGCTTTCAGCTTTGCATCGCCGTTGCAGAAGTAATCCAGAGCATAGCGGTCAACACCGTTGCTCTCCTGCATTGCATAGACATTAGGCTGAATCTGGCGGCTGAAGAAGCGGCGGTCGTACTGACGGGCTTTCATCATCACCGCAAAATAGGCGAGCTGTGCTGCACGGTCGTCAATGTCCAGACCATACAGGTTGTTCTTCACGATGCTCTCCACCGCTTCACGGGTGGTGTAGCCGTAGCTCTCGTAAATCTGCACCAGCACATCAAACAGGTAGGCGAGAATATGACCGGAACCGCAACAGGGGTCGATGCACTTGATTTCTTCCGGCTTTATAGTAGCATATTCCTTACGGATCTCTGCCAGCTGTGCCTGCACCTCCGGCTCCTGCCGGGCTTCTTCCAGATAATACTTCCAGCCGGATTTCAACTCGTCATTCGGGTGTCCCTCCACCCATAGACGTCCAAGAGAGTTCTCCGTCATGTAACGGACGATCCAGTCTGGAGTAAAAAGTTGCGTTACCGCTGGAATTTCTTCTTTAATCAATTTCCTGTTTTTGGCAAACGCAGCTGCCTTCGGTTCAATATTGTAAAACTGATACATCCAGCCGATGATCTGCACCGCATCCTGCCAATCTTCCTCCGGAATGGTGGAAATCATCTGCTCGATGACGCTGCCTTCACGAAGCAGGTTGTCCGGGAGTAGCAGCTCTGTATAGTCAGAAATACGCTGGAACATTCTCGGCAACACGCTATTCAGGGCGTTGCACTGGGTAATCAGCAGATATTTGTAAAGTTCTTCCGTCTGGTTGGCGTTCTTGAATTCATAGACCTTATCCATGTTCAAGCCGTCTAAATCCAGATGCAGGGCTTCGTCAATAATCTGAGGTTTGAAGTTGTTTTCCTCGTCCGTGAACACACGCACACGGGTAGGGAGGTAGCCGTTGACCTCCATAAAACGCAGGGCAATCAGACGGTTGAACCAGGTGTAGGCAACCTCCTCCATCACTTCCTCATAGCCCTTGGCATTGATCTGAGAAATCAATGCCCTACGCTGATTTTTCTGTGTATCAGTCAGGACTTTTCCATTGATGCTGTCAGCTGCAGCATCAACGATATTGCCCTTTTCAATTCCATATTGCATCGCTTTCTGGGATACACGCTCAATCAGTTCCCGACGTGCCCAAACAGCGAATTTTTTAATTGCATTCTTGTCCATTGTAATCGTCCTTTTTTAATGCTGTAGTTAATCTCTCTACTGTTTTTTCTAATTTATCAACACTATTCTTAAACTCATCAACATCTGAAATATAAACCAACATACTACTATATTCAGAAAAGTCTATTTGTATAGTTTCTTTATATCGTTTTTTCTTTCCGTATCTGCAATATTCATATTGGATTCCAACAGTTTGAACTTCATATTTATTTAGAATCTCAAAGACGTTAACATCAAAAGAAACAACCCATTTTTGTCCTGGAAAAATGGCAATATTAGTTTCCGACATTTTCTTAAGTCTTTTTTGCACTTTCTCTGGAAGTTGTGTTGTAAAGTCATCATTGTACACAAGACTTTTCACCTCAAGTGGAACCTCACTTACATTCCGTAATGTAAGACAAGCTAATGTAGATCTTACAAGCTCAAATGATATTTGCATATGAGGACAATTTCTATCATAGCGTTCTTTCTGCCAAAGTATGATTGTTACCAGAATAGCAGCAAAAGAAAGAAATGTAGATATTACATCGCTCCAAGGAAAAGTGGAACTCTGTTGTTCAACGGCAATTACTAAACGTTCAAATAATTCCTCCATATACTCTCCTTATTTCAGCGTGATTCCATCGCAATCCTTCATCATTGCAGTTAGATAGCTTCTCATACGCTCTACATAAGCGTCAATATCTTCCTGGCTCTCCAAGGTCTTTGCAGGGAATGCCATCTGACGGTACACATTCTTAATCACTTTCTTCGGAGCAGGCTTTGCTGGAGTTTCCGGCTGTTTTTTCTCAACCGGCTTCGGCGGCTGCTTTGCTGTCTCGATGCGGTCACAGATGTCGTCCTTATAAGACCAAATCTGCGGAACCAGACCATCCAACAGGGCAAGGCTCTGAAGCTCGCTGATTTTCTTTTTCTGCTGATCGAAGTATGTATCAGCTTTTCTTACCAGTTCAGCACAGTCCATATTGCCATCGGAAAGGGTATGAACCTCTGCCATACACTGGCGGACGATTTCCAGCAGCTCAGCACGTTTGGAATCCAGCAATCTGCCATGTCCTTCCCGGACTTTCTCCATCAGCCCATTGAGTTCCGGGATTCTGCGGTAGATATTTTTCGGGTCATTCTCGACCACAGTAATCAAACGAATCTGATTCAGAGCGTCGTTGGCTTCTGTTTCCTTGCTGAGATAATGCAGATCGTTTCTCATGTCGTCCTCCATCCTAACGGCGGCATCAAATACCTGCACCTGATTTTTGAAAAATCCTTCAACCCGCTGCATTTTTTCTTTATTATCAAAGAGATTATCTTCCTCTTTCAAAATCGCATCAATAAGGGCAATATTATCTTTCCGCTGAGAGAGGATTTTGTCCATCTGCTCAATGGAAACGGCTACAAGGCTCTGATCCGGATATTTATGACCTTCATATCTGCCTTTCAATTCGACATAGTGGTCTTTCAGTTCGGTGAACTTCTGAACAACAAATGCCACCAGACCATCTTCATCATCCGGCACATCCATGATATCGAAGTATTCACGCAACAGCTCCTTGACAGCCCTCATCTTTGTGGCGGTAATCATCTGGCGCTTGCTGATGCTGGTCTTGCCAATCTCGCTTTTTTTGCGGAGCATATCTGGCAATTTCGGGTTATCCGGCTGAATGGTGGAACCTGCATATTTGATGGTAACTTTCTGGTCATAAATCAGACGGGCAACCACAGCGGCAATGTCAATTTCTTTCCAGCCATAAGGAATCGCACTATAACGGCTCTGAATGTCCGCCATAGAGGTCGGCAGATTTTTCATTGCCTGCATTTCCAGATACTCTTCGATCTTGGTAGCTGCACCTCGGTTTGGCTCCATGCCAGGCATGATATTTTCGGCACCGGTCAGAATTTCAGTAATATCTGCATCAGTATCAGCGTTTTTCTCAATCAGGGAAAGTTCACTGTACACATGGGACACCAGATATTCCAGAGCCTGCTCAATCTTACCCTTGGCATTTCCGCCTTTGAGTTCGATATGTTCACCGTCCACATAGAACTGTGCGGATTCAATGGCTTTTACCAAATCTTCCATCGCAGTCTGCTCATACTTGGTAGCTTCTTCCTGCTGGTCACGGATAATATCCTGAACAGATTTCGGAAGATGGTTGACATTACGCTGTTTGACATACTTACGAATCTTCATGGCACTTTCCAAAGATTCATAATAAGGGGTATCCGACAGCACAACGATGGCTTCCTTGCCCTTGGAATCCGTCATCAGCCGCAGCTCGGATTTTTCTGCATTATCTGTCGCAACTGTCAGGAAGTGCAGGCACATCCCGCCAGTTATGTTGCCCACGGTAATACCATCTACCATCTGATCGAAGGAAAAGTCGTATTTGCCGTAGCGATATTTCTTGGTGGTAAAAATATCTCCGAAAATCATCTGCCCGATACGGTCAACGATAGAAGCGGTATCAACCGGAGTGTTTTTGATTTCTCTCTGAATATCCTGTTCTTCATCGGTCAGGAAGTTATAAACTTCTCCTGTTCTTCCGATGTAGTTCTGGCTCATCAGCCGGTTCAGACATTCACGGACAGTCTCACGCATGGTGATCTTGTCCATACGAATATCGTCTGCCATCAAAATCACAATATTGTCCAGATTGGCAGGAATATCATCAATGTAACGAATCAGGTACAGCAGTTTCAGCACATCCACATCCTGTGCTTCGATACCATCACCATTGTCAGCAGCTTTCTGACAGCGTTCAATTACACGGCGGATTGAACTGTCCAGGAAAGTATGTACGGTATCATAAAAACGGAAGAACGGAACGAGGGCATACTCGTCCTTATCCTGAATTTTCTGTGTCGCTTCCTGGAAACCAGAAAGCATAGAACGCTCACCGCCGGACAGATGCTTGCCGGAATTGCCATGCTTACGGATTTCTGCAAAGACCTTCTGCATGATAATAAACTGATAAGGTACAAATGGGAAATTCACAGCAAATTCTCTGGAACCGGAATAGCCCTTAATATCCAAAATGGAGTCTGTGAAACTGAACAGATTACGGAGAACGGAGTCGTTCTTCTCATAAACTGCTTCCAGTTTGGACTCGGCTTCATTGTTCTTTTTCAGAATACGCTTCTGAATGACTTCATCCACAGAGGAGGAAGAAAGGCTCAAACGGGTTTTGAATCGAGCCTGAATTCTGGAGAACTCGTCAGCACGGACTTTAATAATTTCATCAATAGCTTCCTGTCCGGTGCAGACAACCCACACCTTACCACCGCACTCACTACCGATTTTCTCGACAAGGGACTGAAGATTCAAAAGCATATCGGTATCTGTACCAACATACTGACCCACTTCGTCCACCATGAACAGCAGACGGAAGTTATCTGGCTTGGTATTCAGGTAATCCTTAATATCCTCTACAAGCTGGGCAATCGAAAACTCAGTAGCGGATTTATCATTGAACCAAGCCTTGGCATCTTCCTCACTCATGTCCAGGACTTCCACCAGAGTAGGAATGATATATTTGCCATTAAAGGCAAATGCTTTGCGGGAATCTACCCAGGGCATGCCTTTCTTTTCTTCAAAGACACGGCGGAACTCATCGGTCTTTCCCTGTTGGTCGATATACTGTTCCAGTTTGGCAACCTTCAGGTTCTCACCAAAGAAGCCCAGATGGTTATAGAAGGTTTTAGCAAACACACGCAGAACAGCAGTTTTGTCTTTATTGATGGAACCCTCAATATCAATATTAAACAGAATCGTCTCTGTCTGCACCTTCGTGGAACGGTCAATCAGCATATAGGTTGCAGGGTCATCTTCAAACTTCCTGCGAAATCTCTCAACACTATGAATCCCTTTGACCTCTTTATTCTCCAGTAGATAGGACAGGATTTTCAAGAAGTGAGATTTACCGCTTCCAAAGAATCCGGAAATCCACACGCCGGTATCAGCGGTCGGCTCATCCAGAGCATCACTATAATAATTAAAAAAGGTAATGAAGTGCTTCTTCAATTCCTTTGTAATAACATACTCATTTAATTCCTGCTCTATCACATCGTCCGCAGCCTGATCGACTTTGATAACGCCGTTGATTTTACGGTTGATGTCATCGGCAAACATATCACGAATAATCACAATCGTACCCCCTTATACAACATTGAACGCCCTGTAATAATCATTGGGCTGCAATCGGTTAAATAATTTCACATGACGTCCGTCAAACTCACCCGGATACATTACCAGAATCGGAACATCCGAAAAATGAGGTTGCAGTGCTTCCAACAGTGAATGGATTCTCATAAATGGGAAAACTTCACCCACACCGGTAAGCATCAGTACATCCCCACACTCATGCGGTTCAAACTGGATTTTTTCTATAAACTCACCTTCGCCAATAGCGGAGTGGAGCTGTTCCAAAAGGAAGATACTTCCGTCCTCCGCTTCCATATCCGGAATCGCATCCGTGATACCAATATCCTCGCAGATGGAAAGAAAAGTCTGATATAGATTACAGATTCTCAGACGGCAGGACAGAGAATGGTCGGTTTCCAGTTGCTGAGTAAAGTGGCGGACTGCCATTTCATCCTCTGGATCGTAACAAAAAATACGAATATTCACTTCGTTGCTGAGTCCTTTACCTTCCAAAAATTCAGGTTCCTGTATCAGTTCTCTGACTTTATCTAAACGTTCTTCAATATTACTCATACATCTGTATCCTCCTTATGAGAAGCAGTTGAAAGCGGGTAACACCATCAGGTCGCCATGACATCTGATTGCATTTTCCAAAATTGGATGCAGGTACACTGGATTCAAATGGTCTGCACGAATATCATCCAGATACTCATTTTCTACGAGAACTTTTGCAAGCACCTGCTTCAGTTTCGTGATCGTACCTTCACTCCAAGTAGCCACCGCATCATCCTGTTCCTGCAATCTCATAAAGTAGGTATTCAAATCAATCCTACCAAAAGAGCTGTCCTTTAATCGGTACTTCTCGCCAATAACCGTCAGCATAAACTCCCACATCAAACGACTCTGTTTCATCATGGCATACAGACAAATCTGTTTGGCTACATCAGTCGGCTGCTGCGCAATCGCTCTAACCAAATCATTATCATCCATAGCAGCCAGTCGCTTTAAGCAAGCCTTTGCCATCCGAGCGACTGACTTTTCCGTCGGATACTGAAAAAGATTGTCGCTCGTAATCTGTGTAACGACATCGTTATTACTCATACCGCTGCTTAATAATTTTGCCGTTGTTCGCATCTCATAAAACAAAAATGGTTCCCTTGTTAAAGATGCAATATATGGATATGTATTGTCCATCAAAAGCCCCCCTTATGATCTTTCTCTTGTTTCAGGAAGGACTTCCATAATATCTTCGATGCCGCAATTTAATTTTCTGCAAATGCGCACGATGACTTCCATAGAAACAAGTTCATTCCTTGAAAGTTTTGCGAGGGTATTTGGACTGATACCAACATCTTTTGCAAACTCCATTTTTTTCATTTCTTTGTCTATCAACAGCTTGAAAAGCTTATTATAGGTTACGTCCATACTTGACCTCCATCTTCAAAACTATTGCTTAAAAAGTTCTATTCTAAATTATAGCACAATTACATTCAAAAAGGGATAATAAATTTTGCATTTGCAGAGTTTTTTTCTTTTTCTTATAAATCAGTTTTTTGTTCAGGTAACTATTTCCCCAAACATGAAAGTCTGTGAAGGATGCGTAGGATTCACAAATTGGCAAGCAGTGTAAACCTGTACAGGTTCACTCATTTTCTCGAATTTCCCTTTGGGTCATTCTTCGCAAATTTGCTTGTTGGGGAAACATCCCCAATCCCCTTTGAACATCATCTGCGATGATGGCTGCACAGTCATTCTGACCGTTTTGTTTTACTTAAAATAGAAAACCTGAGTAGCCATAAAACTACTCAGGTTAATTTTTTATATCCATATTCATTTATCCAATGCCCAAATTCTGATAAGCATTGATTATTATGTGATCCAGTTTATAAAAGTGGAGATTTTCTCTAAATCTTCATCACTGAGCATCCGCAACTGTTCGCAGAGCTTACGATAGGGAGTGTCATCATTCTCCAATGGTGCAAAAAACTCTGAAGGTGTCATATCAAAATACGACATAATATTGAAAAGTTCTCTAAGTGAGGGTAAAGCCGCACCACTGGTTACTCCACGAATATAAGAACCGCTTTTTCCTAAATCCAAACTCATCCGGTGTTCAGAAACATCTTTTGCAATACGCAATTCCGTAATGCGAGTTCGGATAAAATCTTCGTATGGCATATCAACCACTGCATCTCCTCCCTTCCATAATTATTTTATTACGAATCAGGAGATGACATTGGTAATGCTAAAGTCAATTTTCGCTTTCTTCTTCTTTTGATTGGTAGTATAATTATGAATATAGAAAATTGTTGGTGATTACATTACTAATCTTTCCTGTGGAGGAGATTTTATGAATTTATTTTCGGTCAGTTTTTTCGGGCACAGGCAAATCGACAATCCACTTCACATAGAATCACAGTTAGAGGAAATTATTAGCTCTTTGTTAAAACGAGAAGAATATATTGAATTTCTGGTCGGACGTGACGGTGAATTCGACCAGCTCGTATCCTCAACCATACGCAGATGCAAAAGAAGAATTCGGGACGATAATAGTGCTTTGATCTGGGTCATGCCGTATCTAACTGCCGAATTTCGTGACAATGAAGATTCATTTCGTGACTACTACGACGAGATTGAAATTTGCGAACAGGCAGCAACGACACACTACAAATCTGCTTTTCAAATCCGAAACCGGGTAATGGTAGACCGCTCTGACTTAGTGATTTTGTATGTAGAGCATCCTTCCAGCGGAGCATATCAGACCTTTCGGTATGTCCAAAAATCAGGGAAAAAATTTATCAATCTGGCTGCTGAAGAATAGCCAGTCAGTAAGAGGCAGGAGGAACCATGGGAAAAAAAAGAAATTTATTTATTCCAGTTATTGTAGTGATTTTATTGATAGCAGTTGCATTTTGGTTGGTAAAATTAAATCCAACGGATACCGCATCATCTGATGTTGATGAAATGGTACAGCGGGTAGAAAACGCTTTAGGTGATAACTTCAAGAAACAATCCAAAACAGAAGTGGCGGCAACTTTGGTGTACGGCAACGGAGAAGAAGATGCAAATATCAATTACCATATCCTCAAAACCACCTATTACGAGGCTGATCCCAACGAGATAACCGGTCTGAATATAGATGCCCTCAACGTTCTTTTTAACCCTGAATCCGCCAACAGCTGTGAACAAATGAAAATTCAGGACTGGGATGCCGTACTTTATAAAACAAAGAGCCGTGGCTATTTATGCTGGACGGATTCTCCGGAAGTCAGCTATGTTCTGGAATATAATCCGCAAACAATCGCTGATGAAGAAATCATTAAAATGGCTGAAAGTGCAGAACCATACGAAAAATAAAAAAGAAAGCCATAGGCTAACCCAGGAACAGGGCTGCCTATGGCTGTTTCTATTCTACTGTCGATTTTCTTCTTCTCGCTGTTTTTCTTTTTCTTCTCGTTTCTTCCTGTCAATGCCCAGAATATGCTCCACAGTCTGTTTTGCAGTCAGATATTCTTGCATATCTTTTCGGACTTGTCGATACTCAGCATAGGCTTTTTTCTTCTCTGCTGACAACCGATAGAACTCCTCGTTTAAGGTTTTTCTGGACGGAACTTTCTTATCCGGTAGCTGGTCAAATGCCTGCTTTGCAGCTTTATGAATCTGGATTTCTTCACGATGTTCTTCAAAGAATTTTCTGCTGTATCCAGATTTTCGATAGGCTTCATACACAGATCTGGTTCTTGAATAGTTGTTGATGTGAGTCTGTAATGCTCCAATCTCAACCATTCTTTTTTCATTGGCTTTAATAGTATCGGATAGCTCCGCAAATCGGTGGCTGAGCTGCTCTGTCAAAGCAGTCAATTCTTCATAATTGCCGATACCTTTTTCTTTCAAAAGGCAAACTGTCCTGGCAGCTTCTTTGCGGTTATATTTCTTTGCCCACCGCTCATAGCCCGCTGATTTACCTTCTGCCATCTTCGCCTGAATATCTATCAGCAAATTAAAATTTCTTTGAGTATGAACCTGCTTGCTTGCTCTGGATGCTTTCTGAACAGACTTACCGGACAGAATCGCAATTATATCCTCCTGACTGTATCCCTTTCCAAGAGAGCGCAGACGAATAAATCGCTTCTCCCCACTATGCCGGAAAGCCGGTTGCTTTCCATCCTTAAATTCATACCCAAGCTCTGAAAGCTGAAGAACAAAATCCGAAAAATCCTTTGGTTTCTTTTTTAATATCTGGTCGATTGCCGCACACAGCTCATCACGTTTGGTACGCTTTTTGGGAAAGGTCGTTCTCTTGACCCGTTCCCGGTATGGCTTTGGCTCTATGACTGATAAGCCATGCTCAATACAAACCATATCGCTTAATCGCTGAACCGCAAGCCCGGAAAGAAAAAAGTTCTTGAATTTACGGGTACAGTCCAGAGAGGTCGAGTTATAAATGATATGGTTATGGATATGGGAACGATCAATATGTGTTGCCACGATAAAGGCGTGTTTTCCTTTTGTCCAGCGCATTGCTGTTTCATATCCGACTTGGTTGGCTTCTTCCGGAGTGATCTCTCCTGGCTTAAATGACTGGCGTATCTGATAGGCAATGATGTCATTTTTCTGCTGTCTGCCTGTGATATGCTGATACTGTCTTTTGGTCAGAAGAAATTCTTCATCGGCTGTTTTGGGATCGCATTCATAAGAACTGATATATTTTCCATCTTCTGTTTTCGCAGCATTTTGGGAATAATCTGTACGATCTGCCAGACACTGTGCTACCGTTTTTCCTTTGTTAATATGAAGGGCAATCAGTCTTGTTGCCGCCATTTTCTCACCGTCCTCTCAAAAAAATAAGACTGCCCGCAGGCAGCCTTACAACATATTTGTTTATGAAAAGATAAAATCACGAAGGTTTCCCTTTATGCCTTCTCCAATCTCCTGAAATACGACAAAGAGAAACAGTGCCGCATAGATCGCCAAGCCGATTCCCACAAGAAAGGCGAGTTGCAACCACAGGGACTGAAAAACACAATAAATACTGCACCCGATGATATACAGAATCAGTGCGCCTATGAAAAAGGACGACAGCTCAAAGGCGATTTTCGCCAACAAGCAAACAATACCTAAAACCAGTAATACCGGCAATGCAATCAGTTTTAAGATAATCTTCAAGAAAAAACCAAGGATTCTCACGGTCACACACTCCTTTCTGTTTTTATTGTACCGCCTTACAGCTGATAACACAATGATGTCAATATGTACGGCTGCGGCATTTTCTGCCACAGCCCTTTTTTATGATTACTGAATACTGGACAGGCGCACCAGCACCTCCTTCATATCTGTCCAGATTTCCTCCAATCGTTCCTGCAAATCCCTGATGTCCGACTCATAAATATTGCCGGTTTCATTGGCTCTTTTAGCATACTGATTCAGGTTGTTGCTGCATCTCCTCAGAAGGGAAACCAGCTCTTTCACATCCTGTAAATCCAGATTGATGCAGTATCCATCCAGAGCCATCTTCCTGAGATATGCCCCCATGCTCCGGATACCCAGCTCATTCATTTTTTCATGGATTCGCTGCACTTCCTCTTTCGATGCCAGGAAGTGAACATCCTGATCCCGTCTGCCCATTACAGCACCTCCTCACGCCCACCAGATGCCCGATACGGAGGAATATGCTCTGACTTGGCTTTCAGATCTGCCAGCACAGAAGGTTTATCCGCCTGTTCTGCTTCCTCACGCTCCGGCATGGAGTCCTCCATATTAAGAGCCGCATCCAGTTCTGCCAGACGAGCACTTTTTTCAGCAAGCTCCGCTTCCTGCGGGAAGGGTTTCCCCAGTTCCGCTCTGGTCGCTTCCTGCTGATTTTGAAGATTGGTGAGCTGTTCATGGGCTTTCTCCAGCTTCTCAGGGATGCTGGAGAGGGCATTGTCCAGTCGGATGATATTTCCCCTGGCATCAGTTCCAAGCGATACACGATGGCTTACAGCGCCTTTCAGGGTAATATCAAAGTCATGCCGGAAACTGTCAAAGGAAAGTTCCATCTGAAAGCCACGATAACTGCCAAGAGGGATTGGCTCGGTCGTTTTCATCTCCTTGCAGGCGGCAAGAATCATTTCACCGGCATCCTCTTTTTCCGTATAGTGCTTGCCCAAAATTTCCATACCGCAGAATCCTTCCGCAATCTGGGGATGAGCTGTAACCGTTTGGATGTCTGCTTCAAAGCCACGAATATAGCCTGTCTGCCTTTCAATCTCCGCAGGGAAGTATTTCAGGAGTTTATCTTCCATGCGATACTGCTGGCTCTGATGGTCGGCTTTTAGAACCTTAAGCCTTGCCACATCAATGTCCAAGTCCATTTTCTCTTTAATCAGCGGATTCCCGGCACATAGAGCCTTAATTTCGGCATAGGACAGAGCTTGCTCGTCTACATCGTCACAGGAACGGACAGGCGATTTCGAGGTCATAATCTGAGAAATGAATTTTTGCTTGTTTTCCAGTGTCTGATAAAGATACGCATCAAAAGTTCCCTCGGTTACATACTGATAGATCTGCACCTCCTTGTTTTGGTTGCCCTGACGGATAATTCGACCATTTCGCTGGGTCATATCAGAGGGACGCCAGCCCACATCCAAGTGATGAAGCGCCACCAGGCGATCCTGGCAGTTTGTTCCGGCTCCCATTTTCTGTGTACTGCCCATCAGCACACGAACCTGACCAGTACGCACCTTTGCAAACAGTTCTTTTTTCTTTGCTTCAGAATCTGCATCGTGAATAAATGCAATTTCTTTCTCTGGCACACCGGCTGCTACCAGCTTCGCCTTGATGTCATCATAGACATTAAACGTGCCATCGTTTTTCGGGGTGGAGAGGTCACAGAACAGAAGCTGGGTCAGCCTGTCAGCCTTTCCTTCTTCCCAAATCCGCAGCACATTTTGCACACAGGAATTGAGCTTACTTTCTGGGTCATCCGGCAACAGTGGATTGATTAAACGCTGATCTAACCCCAACTTTCTTCCATCGCCGGTAATCTTGAGCATATTGTCCTCGGATGGGTCAACCATACCGGAATGAACCGCCGCTGCACGTTCCGAAAGGTCTGCTACCATGTCTTGCTGATAATCAGAAGGCTGCACAACAACCGTTTCAAATTTCGCATCCGGCACTGGGAGATGAAGCTGGTCGGAGGTTTTAATATCCGCAACTTCCTTAAACATATTCATGAGTTCCGGAAGGTTAAAAAACTTTGCAAATCTGGTTCTGGCACGATAGCCGGTTCCTTCCGGAGCCAACTCAATAGCGGTGGTTGTTTCACCAAAGGTAGATGCCCAGCAGTCAAAATGGGTCAGATTCTTCTTTTGAAGTGTCCCGTACTGAAGGTATCGCATAACCGTATAAAGCTCCGTCATGGAGTTCGATACGGGAGTACCTGTTGCAAAGATAACGCCACGCCCGCCGGTCAATTCATCCATATAGCGGCACTTCATAAACATATCCGAAGATTTCTGTGCTTCCGAAGTGGAAAGACCAGCAACATTCCTCATTTTTGTGTACAAAAAGAGGTTTTTGAAAGCGTGGCTTTCATCTACAAACAGCCGATCAACGCCCAGCTGTTCAAAGGTAACAACATCATCCTTTCTGTCAGTAGAGAGAAGTTTATCCAGTCTGGTTTGCAGGGATTTTCTCGTTTTCTCCATCTGTTTGATGGTGAAATTCTCGCCGTTCTGATATTTGAGTTCTGCAATCGCTCCCTCAATCTCATCAATCTGTTCCCGTAGCTGGCGCTCCTGACGTTCCGGAGAAAGAGGGATTTTTTCAAACTGACTGTGACCGATAATGACTGCATCATAGTCACCGGTGGCAATTCTCGCACAGAATTTCTTGCGGTTTGCCGTTTCAAAATCCTTTTTGGTTGCCACCAGAAGTTTGGCACTGGGATACAGATGAAGAAACTCATTTGCCCACTGCAAGGTCAGATGGTTGGGAACAACAAACAATGCCTTCTGGCTCAGTCCCAGGCGTTTACTTTCCATAGCGGAAGCCGCCATTTCAAAGGTTTTGCCCGCACCAACCTCATGTGCCAACAGGGTATTCCCACCATACAGCACATGGGCAATGGCATTTCGCTGGTGTTCCCGAAGGGTTATATCGGGATTCATGCCACCAAATCGGATATGGCTGCCATCGTATTCACGAGGTCTGGTGGAGTTAAACAGTTCATTATACTTGGTCACAAGTGCTTCACGGCGGTGCGGGTCTTTCCAAATCCAGTCCCGGAACGCATCCTTGATTGCCTGTTGTTTCTGCTGTGCCAGAGTAGTTTCCTTTTTGTTCAGCACACGCTTCTGCTTGCCATCCGCATCCTCAATGGTGTCGTAGATACGAATATCTTTCAGATTCAGAGTTTCCTCCAAAATGCGGTAGGCGTTGGCACGTTCCGTACCATAGGTCGTGTATGCTGCCACATCATTTTGGCTCGGAGAACTCTTTCCGTTGATTCTCCATTCTGCTGTCAGTTCCGAAAACTTGACCTCAATCGTGCGGCGGAGATAATACGGGGTTTCAAAAGTTTCCTGCATAAACTGCTGGATATAGGCAGGGTCAATCCAGGTTGCGCCCAGACGGACATCAATCTCAGAAGCATCCAAATCCTTTGGCTGTGCCTTTTCCAGTGCCTGCACATTGATTTCAAAAGAACTGTCTTTCTGTGCCGCCATCTGTGCAATCCTCAGCTTACTTCGTACATCGCCGGAGAGATACTCATCAGCTGTCTGCCAGCCTGAAACAGGGTCATCCGGAGCCATCGGGTCTTTGAAAATCACACCTTGCAGCTCAGTTTTAATGGAATCATATTCGCCGGGAGTCCCCAGCAGTTCTGCCATATAGGGCAAATCCACCTTGCCATGCTCACCAATAGAAATCGCCAGTGCTTCAGACGGTGTATCCACGCTGTTCACTTTACGTTCCGGTTTAATGGTACGCTTAGTGAACATATCCGCTTTGCTCTTGAGATGACCATCCTCATCCAAGTTTTCCAGTGAACACAGAAGATAATAGCTGGAATCATCAGCAAAAGCCTGACTGTTGGCTCTGTTGTTGATTAACCCATTTTTTGCGGTAAACGCATCATAAGCAGTATTTAGCTCTGCCTGTTTTGCCTGAATCATATCATCCGGATAGTCCTCCAGCTGATATTCAATCAGTTCATTTACAATGCGGCGAAGTTCCACCATGCCGCTGACACGTTCTTTGGCTTTGTCGTTCAGCTCTACCAGACGCATGACAGAGTTTTCCCGGAAATATACCTCACCGTCTACAACCGTGTAGGAGAAGTTTTTCACATCTGGGCGGGCAGGAATGGTAATCTGTTCTTTTTCCTGCCTGTCTGCTTCTTCAGTTAGCTCCGCAGGAGCATAAGTGCCACCGATACGGGTAACAGCTTCACGAAGAAGGTCAGCCAGTTCCATATCTTCACGGGGACGGACTGTGAGATCATCCTTACCATATTGGGTACTTTCCATAGAAAGTTCTCCCAAAACCATTTCCGGATGCTCTACAAAGTAGCTGTTCATGGTGTAACCGTCCGGTGTAGTATTCAGCTGCACCCAGTCCGGCATGATGTCGATGGGGTGGTCACGCTTTTGCAGAAAGATGATGTCAGATACAACCTCTGTACCGGCGTTTGCCTTAAATGCCGTATTGGGCAGTCTAATGGCTCCCAAGAGTTCCGCTCTCTGTGCCATATATTTTCTGGCATCAGAATTTTTTGAGTCCATCGTAAAACGGCTGGTCACAAATGCAACCACACCGCCCGGACGAACCTGATCGAGCGTTTTTGCAAAAAAATAGTTATGAATAGAGAACCCCAACTTATCATAGGGCTTATCCGAAACCTTATAGTTGCCGAACGGAACGTTGCCGACTGCCAAATCATAAAAATCCCGGCGATCCGTAGTTTCAAAGCCCGCCACCTTGATTTCAGCGTTAGGATAGAGTTTCTGAGCGATACGCCCACTGATGGAGTCCAACTCCACTCCATAGAGATTGCTGTTTCGCATGGCGTCAGGGAGCATACCGAAAAAGTTACCGATACCCATTGCAGGTTCCAGAATATTTCCTGTTTCAAATCCCATCTGTCCGACCGCATCATAGATGGCACGAATGACGGTAGGACTGGTATAGTGGGCATTCAGGGTACTAGCTCGTGCTGCGGCATATTCTTCCGGAGACAGGGCTGTATAAAGTTCTCTGAACTCCTCAGCCCAGCTTGCCTTGTTTTCATCAAAAGCATCTGCGAGTCCACCCCAACCGACATATTGGGAAAGGATTTCCTGTTCTTCCGGAGTAGCATTTCGCTCATCAAACTCCAATTCTTTTAGGACACGGATTGCATCCATATTGGCTCTGAATTTTGCTTTCGCTCCGCCCTCGCCAAGATGGTCATTTGTGATGTGAAAATTGATTGCTGGAATATCGGGACTTTCCTTTGTTTGAATCGCAGTTTCAATTTTTTGAACCAAGTCCAGAATCTCAGGGTTTTCCCAACCAGCAACTTTTGTGTAGTCCTGGACAAGTTTATCTTCGCCATCTTTACACTGAATCAGATCCAGGCTACCGGGGAATGGAGTCCGTGTGTTTTGCACTCCCAGAGCTTTCATTCTTTCAGATGGAAGGGACTGGTATGCTCTCATTGCGTCCTCGAATGTGCTGTACTCCTTGAGCTGAAGCGCCCCTCGAACCTGCAAATCTTCTACCACATAGTAATGGTCGATAAAATGTTCCGGCTCAGCTGTGGCAACAGTTTTTTCCGATTCTTCACCTGAAATAAATCGGGCATTGCGTTCATCCTGTCTTAAAAGGCGTTCAAAATTCTCTTTGCTTTCTGCCCGATAAATTGGGTACACCATTCCTGGAGGCAGCAACTGTACATCAGTAGTTCCAATGGCAGTGATATTGTATGCTTCTCCTTCCAGAAAAACAGTATCGCCCACCTGATATTCCGGTTCCTGTGTTGCTTCAAATTTAGAGCGTTCATTGTACAGCCACTCCGCAGCTTCTTTTTCGGAAACCGCCTTTTTGACCTCCTGTAAATAATCATTTGCCTGCCATTCGCTATCAAATTCCTCTGTTACACCATCCTCATCTACATAATAATCGCCTGTTTGGTCATCCCAGATGGCATACGCAATTTTTGAACCACGATCAACATCTATTACAAAAAATCTCTCATAAGGTTCTTCTTCAGCAGCAATGGCTTCTGCATCTCGCATGACCTGTGCAACAAACGGGCTTTCCTCTGCTTCATCCACAGTGGGAGCTTCTTCCTCTAAGTCGATTGCCGGAGCATCTTCTACACGGAAGCCTCTCGGCGGCGAGTCGAGTTCACTGAGAAAGTCCTGTGGGATGGTTTTTCCCTGTTCGTCCCGGTACAGAACCACAGTGAGCGGAACACCATAGAATGTCTCATCCTCAATTTTTTTCATAAACCGTTCCGGATCAGTATATTCAATAACTTCACCCGGTCTGCCATTTGTTCCAAGATATTCAATGCGTCCCACGGGCTTCGGCTCGTTTTCTACATCTGGTACACGTTCTCGTTGAACCTCTTTCAGTGCTTCAGGGGAAATATAACGCTCCTGCTTAATCAACGAATCAATGCGATTGGCAACCTGTGTCCAGGATAGCTGCACCTTATCACAACCGCTTTTGGTGTATCGAATTCCTTTGGCATCGTGATCTTCACCACTGCCAGAAGCACCGGAAAGTGCATGAGAGTGACCGCCTGTCCCATACTCATTTTTCAAAAAATCCGCCTTTTCTTTTGCAGAATGTTCTTCCTGCCAATATTCATAGATACGGACTTTTCCACCGGAGAAACCACTGCCTCCGGAAAGGGATTCATTGATTTCATCATCGGTAATGAACTGACGGACAATCGGGGGCATAGTCATACTGCTCTGGTATTCTCTGAGCGGCAGATCAAGCTCCTCCAACCGCTGTGCCAGGCGTTCCAGCTTATGATAATGGAATCGCAGCAAAGAAGAATCCTCATTGTGTGCCTGTAAAAAGTTCTGATATTCAGCTTTCAGTCCGGCTCTAAATTGACTGTCATTCAACTTTTGAGCCAGCTCTGCCGTTTCTGCCGGAAATCCCACGCTACGGACTTCCTGTAAAGACGGGAAGAAGCCTTGTTCTCTGGCATTATCAGAAAGATCATGATACAAATACCAAAAAGATTCTGCGATCTTTGTTCGCTCATAACCCGGAGCCTCCACCAGCTCTACATTGGTTGCGTACTCGCCATTCTCCAGCAACTTACCGATACGCTCGGCGGCTTCCTGCCAGGATACGATCTGTCTGGACGGTGCAAAACAGGCAGTCTTTCCTCTAGCAAGATGAATACACTGCTCATCAAACCATGCGCTAACCTCATGCCCATCCAATTTAAAGCCATTGCTGCCACGATAGAGTTCAGGCAGACGCTTTGCAATCTCCTCTGTGGATTTTCCTTTCATATATTCCAGTGCCACCATCATTCGGAGATTAGCTTCATTTCCGCCAACAGTGAGCACCTGGTCGATCTGATTTTCAGATAAAGAAAAAGCAGAGAGCGTTTTGCTCTCTGCTTCGTCAATAAAGCTGATTTGTTCTGATTCTGAAAGGAAAAGGTTCAAACTCAGCTGTTGATAAGCTCCGCTGTCACGATTTCCTCTGCCTGTGCTTTCAGGCTGTTCATGTGCTGCACCCATGCCATCTGCCGTGTCGCTTTGTCCGGTGCCGGATTCTTCTCCAGCAGTTCTGTCATCAGCTGCTCCACTCTGCGGTGCGCTGTCTCGTCGATCTCCTGGAGATGCGGGAACAGCTGCTCGCTGAGAATCAGGTCGTTCAGCAACATCGGGTTGTTCTCTTGCAGAAACGCCCTCCGCATTCTGCCATACTTGCCCAACGGTTTCGTTTCGGTGTTCTTCAGTTCGATGTCCGGAATCCGGTAATCCCCGACCTGTGTGTAAGTCATTTCGTTCATAATCATGGCTCCTTTCCACGGTTTTTGTCTGTTCAAAGGCTTCTATGGCTTTTTCGATTTCTCCAAACATTCGAGAGCTGACTGCATTGACCGCCGTACCAAGAGCATTTACCGTTTGACGGGTATTAAAGTCGAATATATTTTGAAAATCTTCATGCTCAAAATAGTTATCCGGATTCTCGGTAATACGGCTGTACATCGCATAGGAGACACTATTTGTCACTGCGGTCTTAAATGCCACCTCGATGTTATATTCATCATACTCCTCAAGGAAACTATCTGCAACGATGTCGAGGATCGGCTTTTTGAAATCGTCCCAATACTCTCTAGCAAGGTTGATTGCGATATTTTCCAGCTGATATTCCAGAATTCCCTCTGACGGAACCTGAAAGACACGCTCCATCTCATCCATTACAAAACGGCGGTTTTCATCGGTCACTCTCCACGGTGTAATAGGCGGGGAAGAACGACGCACACCTGTATCAGCCACATCAAAGACATACCGCAGGTACGGTTTATTCTGGTTCATCACAAAAAGGGCAATACCAGTGGAACCCCTTTTCACATAGCGTCGATACTGCTCTGTGTTCCATTCCTCATAAGGTTTGCACAGGGTAGCATTGGGACGCTGTGCATAAATCATCACCTGTTCCGGATAGGTGAAATCATAGTTTCGAGCCATCGTCGCCAGAAAAGAAGTCCAATTTTCTCGGTTGGCAGTGATTTTATGGATTGTTTCTCTTGCCACACCGGAATAATACCTCTCTTTCGGATTCATTGTTTCCCTCCAATCTTCATAAATCCAGAGAAAGATTCAGCTTTTCAAAGGTTTCATCATCCATATCCGATAATTTCTGCAAAACAGAATTGGTCAAATCCAAAAGTTCTGTTTCATCCTCCTCAAGCTGTTCTTTCATTTGCTGCAATGCTCCATACAGCCCCATTCTGGTTCCCGGACTGTATAAGAGTATCAGCATTTTTTCATCAATGGTTAAATCCATCATTCCATCTCCCTCTCTGAGTGAGCTTTGGGCGGTTTATGGGGACTATCCAGAACAGGCTGTTCTTTCAGCTGTGCCAGGACAGAAGAACGTTCTTCCGTGGCAGGTGCTTTGCCATTATTGATAACGCCATCCAGCATCCCATAATCGTCCTCCATCGCCATCTCTGCATTTTTCAGGTAGTTCTCCGGCTTCATAAAGCCCTGAAGCTCCTGAAAGCCGATAGAATCCACATAGTGAAAAGATACCACAGCATCGGTTTTCAGTGCCACGATGTCGCTAACGGACAGGCTGTGTCCCCGGAAATCCTCTGGACGATCCACATTAAACTTCGTGTACAGTCCTTCCAACATGGCAGTCTGGTCAGTATAAGAGGAGAGCGGAGCAATATAGACCACATCATAATGGTCGATGTCCGGCTCTTTTCCCTGACGTTTCAGGGCTTCATAGGATTCAAAGCGTTCATAAACTGTTTCGTCTGTACGGCGCAGCTGCAAAATCGCATACGCATCCGTGGTGCTGTCCAAAAACGCTTGCAGCTTTTCCTCATTACCGAGATTGCCATCGACTTCATTCCAACGTTCAATCTTTTCCTGTGACATAGATTATCCTCCTTATCTTTCGGGTTCCTTGAAGCTGTGCGACATTTTAGATGGTACTGTCTGTCCCGAAATCTGTTTTAACTGATCAATTACGGATTCTTTAGGTCGATAAACCACCTTATCCAACTCATTCTTTAACTGTGTTGCTGCCTGTACCACAGAAATTTCATCCGAATCTTCAATAACCTGTTCTAAAAAATCTCGGTACGGAGCAGCGTTTCCATTTGTGAGATCATGATAAATCTCAACAATGTTGCTCTTTTTATCATCAACTCTGTCAGCATATTCATAGTGATCGTACTCATCAGAGAACTGGTCAATTTGTTTTGCCAGGTCAAGCAAAGAAGCATTTACAGCTTCAACAGCCTCCACTTTTTCCATGACTTCTTCATATACTTGTACTCGCAGTTCTCTCATCTGAAGTCCAAATCCAGCCAGAATTTCAGCTCGTGCTTCCAGCATAGACAGCTCTGGATTGTCCAACTGACCGCCATCAATCTCATGAAATTCTTTATCAAAGAGCGTATAGTCATAACCATCTTCACAGGTCTGGATTGCAAGATACTGATCTCGCCCAACCTGCCATGCAGCTTCATCACCCATGATTTCCGGCTCCGCCTGACAATAGCTTCCGTTACGCTCCAGGAGTTCTGCAAACTGGCAGATATGGAACACATTGTTTCCAATCTGTGTATGGTACTCATCAATAAACTTGCAGGGCTTAATGACTACCGAATCATCGGAGTAGTGTACCTGAATCGTTCCGCCATCCGGGATGCGGAACAAATCTCTGTAATGGCTGTCAATGAACCGGATGTCCTTGCCATCCGGATTAAACTCATTCATCATTTACTGTTTCCTCCGTTCTCAAAATTCATATTAAACTGCGGTTTACCTTCCTCCGTTACTGTCATCACAACGATTGCATCGTACATTCTGCCGGTCTTAGCAGATTTACATCCTTTGAGCTTAACCTCTCCATTGGACAGGAGCTTTTGTGCCACCGCTGATGTCAGGCTTTTTCCGATGCTCTCGAAGTAACGGCTGTTTTTCCATAGAGCGAAATGGCATTCTCTTTTGGAACAGAAAAATCCTTTCTGCCGTTCTGTGACGGAACTGCCACAGACAGGGCAAACACCCACTGTCTGCACTTCCTTTGCCATAAGCACATCAGACCCTTTTACCTTTTCATAGGTCTGCACCAGTGCAGAAATCATATCCTGAATTTCTTTCAGAAAAGCATTGCTGTCATATTCTCCACGCTCAATCATGAGCAGCTTTTCTTCCCAGTCAGCGGTCATGGATGGAGATTGAATCTGTTCCGGCATCACGGTTACAAGTGCGGTTCCTTTATGGGTGGAAATCAGGTGCTTGGTTTTCTTATCACCTTTACGTTCCAAAAAACCGATTCGTACCAGCTTTTCAATCGTGGCAGCACGAGTCGCCGGTGTCCCAAGTCCCTTACGCTCTGCATCTTCCGGCATTTCATCTGCACCGGCAGTTTCCATACTTTGCAGAAGAGTGTCCTCTGTAAAATGCTTGGGCGGTGATGTTTTTCCTTCTTTTACCTCAGCGGAATGAACACTCAAGTCCTCACCAACTGTAAGAGAAGGGAGCTGCTTTTCACTCTCTTTATCCTTATCAGCAGGTTTTCCGGAGAAAATTTTCCATCCAGACTGTACTATTGTTTTGCCCTTGGCAGAAAAGATATAATTTCCATCCGAAAGTTCAATCACGCTTTCGTTGTACCGGAAAGGCTCACCAACCGCACAAAACAGGCGGGTTGTAATCAGTCGAAGAATCGCCTGTTCGCCTTTAGGCAGTTCCTCCAGACTGAATTTTAGAGTTTCTTTGGTGGGGATAATTGCGTGGTGGTCAGAAACTTTCTTATCGTTGATCACTTGCTCCGCATGAACCGGAACGTTTTTCACATCCTCCACAGGGAAAATGTTGAAAAGCGACTTTATCAATTCCGGAAGCATATCCTTCATGTCACTTGTCAGATAACGAGTGTCAGTACGGGGATAAGTGACCAGCTTTTTCTCGTATAGACTCTGGGTATAGTCCAGTGTCTGCTGTGCTGTGAATCCCAACACCCGGTTTGCATCCCTCTGCAAAGAAGTTAAATCATACAGGGCAGGCGGCTTTTCAGATTTTTCCTTATTTTCTGCCTTTGTGACATTCAGAACCGAACCAACACACTTCCGGGCAACATCATCCGCAAGAACTTTTTGCTTCATCCGCTCGCCAGACGCAGTGAAGTCCTGAAAAGCCAGCTCTACTGTATAAAAAGGCTCCGGTCTAAAAGCTGAGATTGCAGCTTCACGCATCACGACCATTGCCAGAGTAGGGGTCATAACCCGTCCCACATTCAACGTCTGTCCATAAAGGGTTGAAAAAAGCCGGGTAGCGTTAATTCCAACCAACCAGTCGGCTCGCTCCCGGCATAATGCCGCTTCATACAAAGCATCATATTCTGTTGACGGTTTCAGCTGCTCAAAGCCCTCTCTGATAGCGGAATCCTCCATAGAGGAAATCCAGAGCCTTTCAAAGGGCTTTCGGCATCCAGCCTGCTGATAAACCAGACGGAAAATCAGTTCACCCTCACGTCCGGCATCTGTCGCACACACAAGGCTCTCTACATCTTTTCTTGCCATCAGTTTTTTGAGAATTCCAAACTGCTTTTTGGTGCTGGCAGACACCTGATACTTCCACTGATCCGGAAAAATAGGGAGGTCTGCATACGCCCATTTATTATATTTCTCGTCATAGGCTTCCGGCTGTGACAGCTCCACCAGATGCCCCACACACCAGCTGACCACATAACCGTTTCCCTCCAGGTATCCGTCCTCACGCTTTGTCGCACCCAGTACCTTTGCAATACTTTGTGCCACTGATGGCTTTTCAGCCAATACTAATTTCATTTGCATCTGCTCCTTTCTGAAAAATAAAAAAGCAGCCATACACCGAAATGTAAGACTGCTATGTAAATTGTACATTATTCTAAATGTTTTTTTAAGTCCAGAATGAATTGTTTTTGTTGCTTTTTTAGATAAGCCTTTACAAAAGGTTTCATAAACCATTTTTTCGGCGTGATATTCTCCGTAAAATCTATTTGTGTTTTGCTTCCTAATGATGTAAAAACACCAACCCAATGCCCTTTCATGTTGCTGTTTTCCATATCAAATTCCCATCGTTTATATGGTTCTATAACTGTAACAGAAAAGGTTGTACCGTACCCCTCTTTGGTATACTCAATAAATCTGCTATCATCAATTATCTCTGTTCTGCTTAAATCACTTCTCCACAGACTGTATTTATCCACTGCGGTAACAATCTCCCAGACTTTATGAATATCACTGTTTATAATATCTTTTATATTTGAAGTTGTCATTTTGACACGTCCTTTTACCATCCTAATGTTTTTGATCCAATCTGAGCTGTTATTTCCGATTCGGTTTTCTCTTAATAGCTAATAGTTTCATATAGTCGCTGAATTGCTCAGCATTAGTCGGCTTAAACATTACCCACTTTCCGTCACGGTAAGTTGTTGCTGCATCATATTGTCTGCAAACAGAGTCAGAAAGCGTATCCCTTATATCTTCAAATTTTGCTCTTTCATCTTTTCCAAAGATAATCATAAAGCCAACACAATTTCTTTTTCCGAAAAGACTGCAAAGCGTCTTGCCACCTCTGCGATACTTATACTCGTAAGTCCAATTTTTACCGCCAGCGTTCCATATTTGCTGCATTTCGTATTTTTCATCAATCGTTGAACACAAATTCTGCCAAACTTCAAACAGGGATTGTCCAAGCAATTCCTTCAGAGTTGATTCAGATGGTATCTTTTCAAGCATTGTATCTCCTCCGCAAACTGAAATTGTTACTTAACAAATTTATTTGCCAATTTATATACTTGATTGATTTCTTGGTTATCTAACTTCCAACTATCCAGTTCTTTTTTAATCAGCTCTGGGTGCTTTTTGCTTATATCCCTTAAAGCATTACCTACCGACTTTCTAACGTATTCGCTGGAGTCCTCTCTCAAATCAGACAATCTTTCAATCGCTTCCATTGGATTTTCTTTGAAATAGGATCTGCTCGTCCAGATTCTAAGACCTTCTGTAACCGCTCTTCGAGTATTAGGGTTACTGTTTTTCAACCATTCATCAATTATTGTAAGGGCGTTTTCATATCCTTTTTTCTTGCAGAATTCATCAAATGATTTTGCTAATATTTCCTGAACTCTCCAGTTATCATCTTTTGAAACTGTATCTCTCATAAAGTCTAATATATCATCGTCCTCTGAAAGATACCCAAAAAGAAATACGGCATACATTCTTACTTGATATACCGTAGACTTGTATGCTAAATATGCCAATTCTTTGATATATTCATGGTCATGAGATTTGTAATCACTTAAGGCTCTGCTTTCTTCTGCTTTAAAGCCATTTTCCACCAAAGAAAATTCTCGCTCTAAACTAACAATATATTCATTCAAATAAAATCATCTCCTCACAAATTTGTTGCAACTTTCTCTTAAAGTGTTCATTTTTTCAAATTTTCTAAAGCAGCAGGATTGTTTGAGATAATCGCTCCGACAGTTTGACAAGTTCCTAACTCCGGACAGTCACCGCAGGTGGAAACACCTTTGTTTAGCGCACATTTTCGAATACCACACAGGCTGTCACAAAATACTGTTTTCGCTCCATTCATACGACAGCCCTCGCAGTTAATATGCTCCGGCAGAATAGGGGCGCTGTTTAATTCTGCCCACAGCTTTGCTGTTTTCTCCCGCAAGACTTGATCGTTGTTAATTGTCGCAAGGTATGCGTCACATTTTTCGCAATCCAATCCGCAGTATCCAATCATATCCTTCATAAATTACATTCCTCCTTATCACTTTTTATATCATTCCATCAACGAAATCCACTTTTACCGTCATTATATCATATTCATTTTATTGCCGTCATGAATAACCTATAAATTTTATGTAAGACAGCCCGAAGGCTGTCCACCGATGGTCATTTACATCGGTTCATTGGCATCCTTTTCATCCGAATATTCTTCCTCATCCTTGTCGGAAGAGTAATCATCGGATTCTTCATACCCATAATCTTCATCATCTACATAATCGGCATCCGGGTCAGGCTTTTCCTGGGCTTTTTCTGCTTTCTTACCCTTGAGTTTTTTGAAAGCAAAGAACCCCCCACCGCCGGCAAGCAGACAGATGGTCAAAATAGCAGGAAGAACATTGGGTTTCTTTTCCGGCTCCGGCTCTTGCTCTTGAACTTCAGTGTCAGGCTCAGGTTTGGTTTCTGGCTCAGGAGTCGGTGTCGTTTCCTCAACAGGTTTCAGCTGTTCCAGTTCTCCTTCATCCATCAATTTCATCAGATCAGCTTCGTCTACCTGATTCAAGAAGTGAACCGTTTCTTTGCCCTCATCGTCACGGTCGATAATGAGATAGAAATAATTGCCGGTTTTTGTCACAACGGTGATAAACTGTTTCCCCGCAGAAGGGTGTTCCCCCTCATCGTCCACCAGTGTCATATTGCCATCCGGAGTAAGCGGCTCCATCGGCTCACTGGTTTCTGGTACGGTTTCTTCTGTCTGCTCCTGCGTAGTTTCAGCAGGAGCCTCAGAAGCATAGGCAAATGCCGTTGTGGAAAACATCCCTATGCTCAAAAGCAGTGCCATACAGGTAGCGCCCAAATATTTAATTTTCATGTGTAGTTTCCTCCTCTGTTACAGATTGAATTGTTTCCGGCTTCGGTGCGGAATCTTCCGCAAACATTTTAAGCAGTTCGGAAAGCTGGTCAGGGGTCAGGTTCGCAGCGTGTACCATCTCGTGAATCTCGGAGTTTTCTTCCTCACGGTATCTGCGCTCCAAATCCTTTACTCTGGAATCCCATTCCGCTTTCTTTTTTCGTGCCTTTGCAAGTTCAGCACCCAGCCTTTCTAATTTTGCGCCCATAATTCTCCTTTCCGGCAGCTTAAGGGATTCTGCCAAAGCAGTAAAAATGCTGCTGCCAATAATTTGTTTCAATGGAAGCATAAGAAATCGGATCGCCGCAGTGAATCATCATCCCATTGCCCACATAAATGCCCACATGAGAAGCGCCCGATGTGCCATAGGTTCCCTGGAAGAAAATCAGATCTCCTGGTTTCGCTTCGGAAGGCGGGATAATAGCACAGAGATTTTTAAGCCCGTTCGCAGTTTGTCTGCCGACACTCCAGCCATTGCCGCAGTTATTGATAACCCAGCTGACGAATCCGGAGCAGTCAAAGCTGGTAGAAGGGGAAGAACCACCCCAGACATACGGATAACCGAGATATTTTTCGGCTTCCCGTATCATGTTGGCAAAGGCAGTATCCGTCAGTGCTTCACCTGGAATATCATAGTCGGTGTATTCACCACCTCCTCCAGGGGCAGAGGAAACATCTTCACCAAACAAATAGGAGCGATTCCCCAAGGTTTCCAGCAGCACTTCATATCGTTCTAGCTGATCTGCGCTCAATCCTGATGAACGAATCACATTACCCAGACCATAATTTCGCAAGGTGACATTGAGAATATAATATTCATATTCGACTTCCACCTCATATTCATATTCTTCTTCCCAAGTCTCTCCGGTTTCCGGGTCAGTGTGCGTTCGAGTGCCGGTTCTGGTTTCTGTTCTTGTTCGGATTTCCACTTCTTCTTCCAGAATCAGTTCATACTGCTGTTCAAAAAGTTGTTGCAAAGTTGCCTGCACTTCTTCACGGGTATAATCCTCAAAGACAACCGTCAAATAAGATGCCAGCTCATAGGGGTTGTGTCCGATTTCATCAAGAGCATAACGGTATTCGTCGTATCCGGAATGGGTAGACTCAATATTGTCTACCTGGCTTCTCAAATCATTTTCCAAAGCCGTATAATCTTCATCTGCCCCCAGAATATCCTCATCTTCCGCAGTAAAAGAAGTCCCCAGCACCACCTGAGTTCCTCCCTGGAACATGGTAGAGCAGGAGGAGAACATTCCGGATATAACCATGAATAACAGTCCTATTGCCAGAATCCAGAGCAATGCTGTCTTGTGTGATACACAAAAATCGGTAATCTTCTGTGTCAGACTTTTTGCTCCTTTTGCAGTCTTTTCTGCACCCTTTGCCGTAGCCTTTCCGCCTTTCCCGGCTCGTGCTGCGGCATATTCTTTCTTGATTTTATGCTTTTGCTGCCATCGTGAAAGAGGATTGGAAGAAGCATTGGGATTGTCCTTTTTGAACTTTTCAAACAGTGCATTCACATTTGCCTTATCTGATTTGCTCACCAGCTTTTCTGCCTTGTCATAGGCTTTCAGCTTATGACTGTAAACCGCATGATCGGCAACATGGTAAGCTGTTTCCGCACCAAGCTCTGTCTGATGGGCTGTCTGAACGCCCACATTATCATCTTCATATCGAGAGATAGATTTGTGGACATTCGCAGACAGGGTATCTACCGGTGCATGAGTTGCCGTTCGTTTGATACCGGAAGGCTTTGGGGGAATATCATCTGCCTTTGCCTTCCCAAAACGAAGTTTTGCAGTCCTGCTGGCGGAAACATCAGCTTCCTGCCGCAGCTTGCGGTGTTTCTTTGGAGTGATTTTATCCACTGCCTTTTCTGCCTTCGCTGCGGCTTTTTCCGCTTTTCCAGCAGCCTTTTTTACCGCATCGCTGGACAAATCATCCTCAGTAAAATGGAGTCGGGTAGGTCTTTTCGCCATCTATTACCCCTCCTTTTCTTTGGATACCTCAGACAATTTGGTGGTCATAATACGGTACAGCTCAATGTCCTTCGGGAACCGGTCAACAAACGGAAGAATCACGTTGCCATAAAACAAAAGTCCTTCGCCCTCACCGGAGTTCGTGACATAGGAGAGCTGGTGGGGAGAGATATTCAGGCGCTGAGCCAGAATGGTTCTGTCCTCGCTTGCCTGGTTGAGCATATAGATGAAGTCCGAATTTTCCAGGATGTTGGCAATCTCCGGACTGCGAAGCAGGTCTTTTACGTTCTGGGTGATTCCGGTCGGAATACCACCCCATTTACGGAATCGCTTCCAGATTTCAATGGAATAGGTTGCTGTCTGTTCCTCTTTGAGCAGCAAGTGGAACTCGTCGATATAATATCGAGTAGATTTTCCTGCATTACGGTTTTGGGTGACACGTCCCCAGACCTGATCCTGTACAACCAGCATTCCAATTTTTTTCAACTGATTGCCCAGTTCCTTAATGTCGTAACACACCAGACGGTTCTGAATGTCTACATTGGTTCGATGATTGAACACCTTCAGAGAACCTTTAACATAGATTTCCAAGGCAGTCGCAACATGGTGCGCTTCTTTTTCTTCCTGTTTCAGAAGGGCATTGTACAAGTCCTCCAGAATGGGCATATTTTCCGGTTTTGGATCGTCAAAATACCGCTGATAAATCTGATGCACACAGCGGTCAATAACTGTCTTTTCGACCGGCTGCAATCCGTCCTTACTGCCTACAATCAGTTCACAAAGGGACAGGATAAAATCAGCTTTCAATGCCACCGGATTATCATCCTCTGAATAATTGATGTTAATATCCATCGGATTGATATAGTTGGTGCTGGAAGAACTGATTTTCACGACCTGACCGTGGAACTTGTGAACCAGGGCGGTATATTCTGCTTCAGGATCGCAGATGATAACATCATCATCCGTTACCAGAAAAGCATTGGTGATTTCTCGTTTTGCACTGAAGGACTTACCGGAACCGGGAGTACCCAGAATCAGTCCGTTTGGATTTTT
>CALVNE010000065.1 GCA_944349515.1 uncultured Clostridia bacterium
AATATATTTCCTAATATTATTAATAATATTCCAGTTTTTCCTTTATTCATAAGTAATCCTCACTTTCAAATTACTATTTGATTATACTTATATATTGTAATTATTGTTATTGATATTTTTTATTTATCTAACTGTTCGTGCATTATTTTATTTCCTATTAAAGTTATATTAACATCTTTTTGCGGAGATATATTTGATAAAACCACAACTCCAACTTTCTTTTCTCTGTTAAATCCAATATAACTATTAAAATTTGTAGTAGAGCCATTATGCCAAATTACATTGTTCTTGTTATCAACTATCCATGTCATCCCCACACTATCAATATTTACATCAAACATATTATAAATTTCATTTTCTATATTTATATCTTTTAATGGCTCTGCTACATTTATTACATATTCTTCTTCAGATGTGATTAATGTTTCTAAATATTTTGACATATCTTCAATATTAGAAATAATTGCTCCAGATGGAATATATCCATCATTTTCATTCCATTTCCAATATCCACTCAAATTACCTGTTCCTGTTGCAATAGTTGTATTATTCATATCTAATTGTTCTAAATATTCTTCTAATAACTCATTATAGTTTTTATCATATACTTTCTCTAATACTAAGCCTAATGTTGAAATGCCAAAGTTTGAATAATTAAAATTATAATCTTTATCTTCTAACTTCGTTTTGTTTAATTCTTTCAATAATTGTTCTTTTGAAATATTATAGAAATCATTTCCTCCAGCAAAGTAATTTTTGATTTTCTGAAAGCTTAAATAATATGGTTTTAGTCCTGATGTATGTGTAATTATTCTTTTTATTGTTGGATAATATCTATTTTCAAGTTCTAAATAATTTGAAATGCTATCATCTAAATTTATTCTCCCTTCTTCTAACGCTTTAGAAATTAGCATTGCTGTAAAAGTTTTACTAATAGATCCTATCTCATAATCATAATTCAAATTATATTCTGCACCATATACATTGTAAGTTATACCATTTTCATCACATACGGCTATTGATATAATTGCATTTTCATTATTATTTAAGGTATAATCTATCATTTGGCTAGAGGTATATTGACTAATCTCTTTCATTTTATTTTTATATATAATCCCACTAATAAAACTATATATATAATATAAAAAAATTATTATGATTACAATAATTACAACAATCTTTAATTTTTTCTTTTTCATCTATTTTTAACTCCAAAACATAAATTACTATTAGACTTTGTAAAATAACATAAAAAGTAAGTTAAAATAATTTCTGATTTTTATTAGATAGTATCAAAAAAACTATTATACCTATTAATGTTACAACTACGTTAGTTATCATATAAATTTTAGTATTAATCTTTCCTTTTTTCTTTGCATAAATATTTATTGGAATTAATAAAAGTAAATATATTATTAATATCACGATACCAATAATCATATTAAACCCTGTTTCCAATTTTGGAACTTCATATCCACTACCGTTGGGTTGGTTGATAAAGAAAGCATACAATAATAAAATCACATAAGTATCAATGTACCCAATAAAAAAATTATATATAGCTGAAAGTAATAGTAAAAAATACTTTTTTACTTTTTCTTTAAGATTTGTCTTACCAATTATAAAAACAATGAAAATGTAAATAATTAGTCCCATAATTGTATATAGTATGAGCATTAATATACACCTCCTGATTTTATTGTTTATCTATGCAAATTTGCATTTTGTTTTGTTTGCGTCACTTTTATTTTTCTTCTTTATCAAGGTAATTAATTTTATAACTCCATAAGCTATAGCAATTCCAATTATAATTAATGCAACAATTAATTCATTTCTAGCAATATCTCCCTCACTATAACCATTTTGAATAATGTAATTTCGTAATTTAACATTTTCATCATCATCATATATTGTGCTGTTTTCTAAGCCTCCTTTATATTGTATAATTAAATACCAATCACCTAGCCCTCCCATAAATCCAATTTTTTCTGCTACTTCTGGGAGTTCCTCATCATCATCAAATAATTCATTTATTTCACTAAAATTACTTTCATCAACTTTTAAATAATATCTATCTCTAAGCCATCTAATAAAATTATATGGTAATGAAATTAAAGAGATTATCACTAATATTATGACAACTATTTTTAATATTCGTTTAGTCATTTTTCCTCCAATCATAAATAATTTAAGTTTTATAATTTATTTATCACTTAAGCGAATAATTAATATATTGATTTAATTGCTACAAATGCTTCATTCGTATTCACTATCTTTTCTTGATTGTCATAAAAATATTTTGAATTTGTGAAATATACATCATAACCTAAATTTTCTAGTTTTTCTCTTACATATATCAAAAAACTATTTTCATCATTTTCAGAAATATCTAATTTAAAGTTGATTTTATAATAAGTACATATAATTATGTTTCCATTTTCATTTAATTTTTGTCGTAAAAAATCATCAACTTTCTTAAAATCTAGGTTATAATTCATCTATTTTTCCTCTTTTTCATAAACATTATAGCATATAATCGACAATATTTCTATAAAATATTGACTTTATAAATTTATTTTGTTAAATTATCTGTAAATTGTACAAGGAGGTAACAAAATGAACAAAGCTGAACTAATTAATGCTATTTCAGAAAAAGCTAAAAAATCAAAAGCATCTTCTGAAAAATTTTTAGATGCTTTAACAGAAACAATATCTGAGGAACTAACAAAAGGTAACAAAGTACAACTAGTAGGATTTGGCTCTTTTGAAGTTAGAGCTAGAGCTGCTAGAAAGGGACATAACCCACAAACTAACCAAGAAATAAGAATACCAGCTTGCAAAGCACCAGTTTTCAAAGCTGGAAAATTATTAAAAGAAAAAGTTAAATAAAGAATTAAGAGAGGAATAATCCTCTCTTTATATTTCTTGATAACATTCATCTAGTATTTTATCTTTCTCACTATCAGTTAATTCTCTATTTAATTCTTTCTCTCTAATAGCTATTTTTCTACTAGATTCCTGTATTAGATATTCGATTTTCGGTGCTAATAACCTATTTACTTTTTTCTCTTGTTTTTCATAATAGGTTTCATAAGCCCAAATTGTTATTGAAACTGCAAAAATTATTGCTATAATAATACTTCCCATATTTCATCATCCTTTCACAAATATTTATTTTTATATTATAAGGTTTCTTATTTATATTTTACAATTTGAGAAAAAAATTTAGTTTATTTTATCTATTATTTGTAATGGATATGAGCAAATTAATACTTCTTTATTGGTGTTTAATAAATCTTTATTATATTTTTTACTTTCCAATACTATTATTATTTTATCAGCTGTCGTATAAGTTTTTAGCTTTTTAAATACAGTATCTTGTTCAATACTTCTTACAACTGCTATATCACAAATTAAATTATTCTTTGTTATTATCGTAAAAATTACCGGAAAATGCCTACTGTATTCAATGCTTTTTATATTATCTTTAATCATTTTTACTACATCTAAAGCTACTGCGGTTCTAATATCTGCCTTTTTCATCTTTAGATGGAGCAACTTAGTCTTTTCTTCTTTTACAATTAGGTTTGTTGTAATTAAATAATTAATATCTTGTTCAGAACATTTAGTAAATAATTTTAGTTGTTCTTCAGTAGAAGATTTAAATTTGCTTAGAAACTGTAATATATTATTTTGAGTTTTAGTCATTCGAATCTTCCCTCCTAACAATTTTTAATATTGAACTATATATCTTTCTTTTTTCTGGAATTATCTTTTTTACCTTAACAATAATCATATCTCCTGGAAGAGGTGGTCTTTCTAGCCATACTGGAAGTGTTGCCATAGTATCTATTCCTTGTCTTAAATTTGCAAATACACCATTATTTGAAAATCCAGTTACTTTAGCCAAATATTCTCCGCCTTCTACAAAATTTTTTCTTACATTTATATATGGATCTTCTTTAGTTTCTTTATGCGAAACTTTTAATTTATCTTTCTCAGCATCTATCTCTTTTATTATTACTTTTATTTTGTCTCCAATTTGATATAAATTATTTAAATTAGCTACATATCCATATTCCAAATCAAATGCTTGCATTTTTATATCAATTCCTAAACATTCAATTATTAAATACTTGTTAAAAACTGAAATAACTTTTGCATAAACTACATCACCTACTTCGTATTTTTTTAGTTCTATTTTTCTTATTTTTTCCATAGCAGTTTTTCTTGATGCTACTGCTGTATTGGTAACCTTATCTGAGTCTAATATTACAAACTTTAATTCTGAACCAATTAAGTTTCTAATTGTCTTCTTATCATATTTTTGCCAACCAAGTTCCTTTGCTGGAATTAATACTTTTATATTTTTAAAATTTATTACAATACAACTTATATTTTCATTATAAATCTTTCCATCATCATGTGTAAGTTTAATTCTTTCATCTTCTATTGCTACTGCTTTACCTGTAAGTATTTTTCCTTTTTCAGACGAAGTGTTTATATTTTGCCAAGCGATTTGTCTTTCTAAATCTTCTATCAATTTGATTTTCTCCTTTCCCTTAAAAATTCTTCAAATGTCGGTAGTTTCTTTTCTTCAATGTTTTTTTCTTCTGATATAGGCACTAATTTATATTTATTTTTCGGCTCATAATCTTCGATAGATTTTTCTTTTAAATTTTTTCCTAATCTATATTCCCAATACCTTATTTTTTTACATTTAAACGGTTTACACCCTCTTATAATTACTATTTCTTCATCATTATTCATTCTTAAAATTTCATCAGAATTCATTAAGTTCCTTTTTCCAGTTGCAATTGATATTGCTCCATAATCTAATTTTCCATCGAATTCTGCTTCTTTTCTAATAGAACTCGTTTCAATCGTGGATATGCCTAGCATATCTCTAATATATTCAGCAGTCAAAAGGTCATTTGTTCCCATTATAATTTTCACATCACAATTTCCTATTAATCCTTGCCAGACATCGTTTGGATATAATGTCTTTAGCCCTGCAATATGCTGACATACTATGCTACAAGAAATTTCTCTTGATCTTATCGTAGATAATTTTTGCTGAAAATCCGGAATTTGCCCAATATTAGCAAACTCGTCTAAAAATATATGTAAAGGTCTATTTAGTTTTTTCGTTTCGTTCTTGTCTGCTTGTCTTATTGTTTTTAAAAATAAAAAAGAAAAAAATAAGCTATTTAAAAAGCTCATCGTCGTATCCATATCACTTATGATACAATAAATTACCATTTTCTTATTATTTAAGTCTACAAAATCTATATCGTTTCTTTCTGTAATAGAAGCTACATCGTCCAGTTGAAAAATCTGAAGTTTAGTTGCTAATCCTACTATCGTACTTTGTTTAATTGTGTCTGATGCTTGTGCATAAATATTATAAGCAATTTTAGTAATTCCTGTAGAATTCTTAAATACTTCATCTATCTTTTTTATATTTCCAGAAGCTAAAATTGAATTTAAGTATCTCATATTTTGTTTACTTTTGTCTTCTACTTCAAATCTAACATGTAAGAGTAATGCTTTAAGTAAGTTCTCCTGTGTATTTTGCCAAAACTCTTCACCTTTTTTTCCTGCATTTTGTGTCGTGTTTATAACTATTTGCGCGAATACCTGAGCGTCAATTTCCTTATCTATAAAATTAATTAAATCGATTCCATCAGAATGACTTGGATTTACTAAATTAAATACTTTTATTTCATATCCTTGTTCTCTAAAATATTCACTTGTTAAACTATATAGTTCTCCTTTTGGGTCTGTAAAAACAACATTTTTACCTTGTAATGCAAAATCTTTAGCATTTTTCTTTTGATTTTTAGCTCCTATAGTTTCCTGCTCTGCAATTTTTAAAGCATTTGGTATAATGTAACCTGTAGATTTTCCTGAACCAGAAGCTCCCCATATCATAAAATTTCTATTAATTGTTTTACTTTCATCTGGAAGTATAATTATTTCATTAGTATCAATTGTTTTTCCAAGGATTATGCCATGAGTTTCTTCTTCCTTTCCAATTTTTAATAACTCTATATTATGGGGGTTTATAAAATTAGCACTACCATGAGTTTCATCTTTTTGTTTAAAGTTTATTCCTTCTTTTTCTACTTTCAGTTGTTTTTTGGTAAATTTAATATTATATATTAATAATGAAATTATTACTAAAATTACCATATAAGATATTCCTATTATTTTATTATCAATTATAGCCTTTGCACATTCTAAAAAATTGTTTACTTCTAAGGCTTTAAAATTCTCATTAAAGCATTTATTTAGTAAAACAATATACTTACTTATTAAAGGTATTAAAAGTCTTATAGAGGCAATTATAGCAATAATATAAAATATATTTTTCTTTTGTAATATCTTTAAAATTCTAGATTTCACTTTTGCCTCCTATATAATTATCAATTATTTTAATACTGCACTTAATATTTAATATTTCTTTTAATTTTTGTTCATTCTGTCTTAATGTTACAACATTTATATTTCTTTTTGTATTAGAATTTTCTTCATAATACCAATTAATTTTTTCAATTTTTTCAGTATTAATAAATGGCATATAAAGAATATATATACCATCTTCTAGTAAATAGTCTGCTTTATCCCAATCACTTACTAGAATTTCATCATCAAATATTCTTTCTAATATCTCGTATGGATATATACTGTTATATTTTCTTATAATTTCTTTGTTTTCATCTGTATTTAATATTATTAGAGTTTTATACTTACCAAATGCTAAATTTGAATATCTTTTATTTATAGCATCAAAATTTTCTACAAAAATTATAATATTATCATAATTAATTGCCTTATTAATATCAAAAATTAATTGTTTAATATATACGTGTTCTTTTTTGGCTGAAATATAATATGTTAGGAATTCTTCATTATCAATCATAATTTTTCCAATATATCTTCTAGCTGTTTCAGTAAACTTATCCTTTTCTTTCATTTCCCAACTAGGTATAAATTTTGACGGAGAGTCTATACTTAATGTAGCTATACTAGCTATATTTTTTAATCTTTCCATATAAGCCTCATTTTTAATATTTTTAATATAATTATTGCCCGTTTCTCCTAGTGCTTTTCTTCCTTCCTTATCTAAGACAATAAAACTTTTATATCTTTTAACATATTTTTTATAAATTAAATTATTTATTCTTTCTCTATAATATCTTTTAGTTTTATAAATCAATGAAGCATCTTCAACTTTTAACATTTTATACTTTAGTAAAAAGTTTAATACCTCATAATCTTTCTTACTTAGTTCTCTGCTTTGCACTCACTCCCTCCTTTTATGTTTAAGCCGCAATTTTTCAATGGCGTCTTAAACTATTGAAAAAATAAAAATTTTTAGCCTATTTTATAGCTTTTTTTAATACTTTTATAAAGAATTTTTGAAATTAGTTTTTTTATAAAAATTTCATATTTTTAGAACATTTTTTGTACCTTTTCTATCCATTCGGCAATATACTTTCCGCTCATCACAAATACTTCTGTATATGGCTTTTTAGTGTCATTTTTCCCTTGTGCTAAATAAAACATATTGCTTATATTGTCATCAGTAATTATTCCTTGCAATACTAAAGCATCTATAATAGGTTTTACATATTTATTATCTATGTCCATATTGACTTGCTTTTCATGTATTACTACTATCACAAATGTAAGTTCTTTATTAAATAATCCTCTATAATCTTTTATGCATTCTGCTGTACTTAACATTATATTTTTGTATGCATAATTACTTATGTTTTTATATTTAGGTAATGTTTCAGGAATATATATTTTTAAGATTTGATTTTTTAGTGTCGCTTTATAATTATTATTTATATAGTCAATCTTTTCATCTTCAGTTTTATCTTTATTATTTATTTTTAACTTACTAAAAATCTCCCATCGTATTTTCTCTAAATTTCTTAAATATTTTTCTATATCTTTGTTTTCTATAACATCTTTATTATTTATTAAAAAATCTGTATTTCTTTTTAACTGAATTAACTCTGGTAAAATTATTTGTTGCACATTTTCCTCCTTATTAATAAAAGTAAAAAAGAAGATACATTTTTAATATGTATCTTCCTAAAAGCACTTATTCTTCTAGTTCTTTATCGTATTCATCCGAAATGTTTTTTAGAATTTGCTCCCTTGCCTCATTATTAATTGGATAAGAACTATTTTTTCTTGTTTTTCTTCTTTTTGGATTTAAAGGCATATAAATATATCTTCCTTTTTCTCCATCATGTAATTCAATTCCATCTATAACTAACGAATTATCTAGTAAAATGCTAGCATAGCATAAAAAATTTCCTTTATTTATTGGTTTTATTCTAACCTCTGTAATATTTAACATATCTCTTTCCTCCTATTATTTTTATTTATTTATATTAAGAAGAGTGATGATATACATCACTCTATCTATACTTATTATTTACTTTTCTTTTTTCTCTTAATCATAACAATTCCTGTTATTATTCCTGCAAGTGAAATTATCAAATTTGTTCCTAATAATGCATAATTAACTTCATTACCAGTTTGGATTTCTGGAATTCGTCTATTATAATAAGTAAAAGTGACTGTTGAATCTGCCTCATCAAATACTTGTCCATTAATGAATATGCCTTGGTCGTTTATTTCAATTTTTAAAATTTCATCAGATAATTGGTAGTTATTTGGTGCTTGAGTTTCCTTAATGAAGAATTTCCCATATCTTAAATTTTCAAAAGTTACTGTTCCATTTTCCTTATCTGATTCTATTTCTTTTATAAGTTTAGTGCATTCTGCGTCTTCAAATATTCCAAATTTAAAATCATCCTTTATAACCTCCTGAGTATCAATGTCTTTTTTTACTATTTTTATATTTTTCAAGATAGGCATATCTTTCATTTCAACCAACTGTGTTTCTTTGTCTGTAGTTACAGTAAAATTAATACTTTCAGCTTGTTCGAATCCATAAGGACAAGTTATTTCAGTTAGTACATAATCTTTACCTTCTTCTAATCCTATAACTTGATGAGGAGTTTCTCCAGAAATCCATCTGTCAATTTCATTTCCATCTTCATCTGTTACAACAAGTTCAGCCCCTGGAAGTTCTTCTCCTGTTACTAAATCTGTTTTAGAAATAAGTACAATTTTATCTATCATTTCTATATGTTCATTTTTCTTTTCATCAGAAACTGTGAATTCTATATCGGTTGCCTTTACATATCCATTAATAGAAACCTCTTCACGTAGTATATATGTTTCATTTTCTATTAAATTATTTATTTTATGTGGTTCTTTAGAAGATGTCCATTCATCTATAATATTTCCATCTTTGTCTATTACCTGCATTTTTGCACCTTCTAATTCTTCGCCTGCAATATCAACTTTACTCATTGTCACAACTTTATCTATCATCGTTATTTTTTGAACTTCGCTTGTATTTTCAATAGTAAAAGTTATATCTGATGCTTTCACAAAGCCTAATGGGCTTAAATCCTCTCTTAAAGTAAATTTTTCTCCAACTTTTAGTCCTTCAATCGTATGTGGCTGTTTTCCTGAAATCCAAGAATCTACTATGTTACCATCTTTATCAAATAATGTAAGTTTTGCTCCTTCTAATTCATCATCTCCTGTAACTGCTTTCTTAGATATTTCTACTAAAGTTGTCTCATTTTCTATTTCTCTTGTTTCTATGTATTCCTTTGTCGTATTATCTTTTTGCTCAAATTTAATTTCGTATTTAGTTTCATTCAATACTGCTCCATCAATTGTCTCGATTTCTTGTAATTCATATATACCCATTGGTAAATTTTCAATTTTTAAATCTCCGTTTTTGTCTAAGTTGTAAGTTTCAATTTCTTGTCCTTGATTATAAATTATTGAACCGTCCGCCATATCAATTATATTTTCTTTTGCTGTTAATTTAAATTTAATTTTACTTAAATCTTCTATGTTTATAATTGAAGTATCTACATTTTCTTTTAGAGCGACTGATTTATCAACTATTATTGTTCCAAAAGGTTTATTATTCTCTATCTCAACAGTCTTAATATAGTCTCCTGAACTATCTTGGTCATAATCCTTAATTTCACTAATACTGAATTTTATAGGTTCTTCTAACTCTAAGTAACCATCAGGAATAGTCAATTCAATCACTTCATAATCACCAGCTGGTAATTTTAAAGGAGTGATTACAGTACCTTCTTCATCATCGGTATTACTAAAGCTTCCATTAGGAACAACTAAATTTTTTGCATTTGTTGTAAACGTATCATATACAGTTGAGCCTATTTTTTGTGTTATAATATCTCCCGCCTTATATATAATTTTTCTATTTCCTCTATCATACACGTCTTCGCTTGCCTTTATTTGAAATGTAGTGCTATTTAAAGTTACAATTTTTCCAGTATTAACATCTTTCTTAACAAGTTTAATATATGCTTCCATTTGCTCATTGTTTACATATAAATGTTTTACCTTTTTAGCGATTTCAATTACTTCACTCTCATCCTCTGAAATAGTGAAAGAAAAATCACTTGAAGCATAAAAATCTTCGGGTGTTTTGGTTTCTTTTGTCCAGTACTTGCCATAAGGAAGTTTATTTTTAGTGTAAGCATCGCCATTCTCGTCGGTTGTAATTGTTTCCACGGTTGGTGCAATCTTCTGAGCCTCATTTACTCTATTTTCGTCTACTACTACTTTTTCACCATATTCATTTAATCCATTCCAAATTTCTTCATAGGTATAACCTTGATTTAATGCATCCTCAACTTGATTATACAATTTAATAGTAAATTCAGCTCCTTGTAATCCGGGAACTAAACCAGAGTTTTCTTTTATTCCTGATTTAAATATGTGTACTTGCATTTTTTTAACTTTATCTTTGCTCGTAACACTTCCTGTAACAATTTTTGTATATTGGTCTTTATAAGTTAAGTTTACTTCATATATAGTTTCATCTATCATATATCCCTCTGGCGATTTTTCCTCTTTTACTTGAAATTTTCCAAGTGGCAAACCAGTTACTGGCTCGGTATTTCCATTTTCATCAGTCTCTCTAGTAGCTACCAAATCTCCTTTAGAATAAATTTTTCTAGTTTTCGTTGCATCATAGATGTCTTCGCCTGCATAAACATTGTAAATAGCTCCTGCTAGAGTAGCATCTCCCTGTTGGCTATTTCCTGTTTCTGAATCTTCTTTTATAATTGTTATATTTGCAGTAGGTTCATCGTTTGTCTTTTCTGCACTTGCATAAACAACCTCTGTATTTTGGTCTTTATATGTTAATTCAAAACTGTAAACATTATTATCTAATAAGAAATTGTTTGGAGCTTGTATTTCTTGATATTGATATTTCCCTAGTTTTAATCCTTCTACTTTTATTTCTCCGTTTTCATCTGTAGTAAATGTCTCATCATAATTTGCATCTTCACTCCAAATCCTGTACTTAGCACCTTCCAAATTGACTATCTTACTTGCGTTTTTCTTGACTAATGTAAAAGTTCCAGTTACCTCTTTATTAATTATTGCTTGTGTTGCTGTTTGATTTACTTCCACAGTTACATTATATGAATTTGTATCTAATAAATATCCGAAAAGGAGCTGATACCTCCTTAACTAGGTAATTACCTTTTTTTAGGTTTTCCAATGTAATTTTTCCATCTTTTACTTCTATATTCTGATTATACCCACCAGGACCTGTTACATTGAAAACTGCACCATCAATCAAATCACCATCTTCGTTTAACTTTGATAATTCCAATCTTCCAAATTGGTTTATTTTTAATTTTAAATATAAAGATACTGGATCGCTATATCTTAGAGCATATAGCTGATCCTGTTCATCGCCTGCAAAAGAAAAATAAATATTTGTATTCTCGCCTTCAGTTCCATTTTTTATCAACCCTATTCCTTTTAAAGTTGAATCTGAAATATTAATACTTTCTGCTTGAGTATTATTAGCTGTCAAAAATAAAGAGTTAGAGCCTTCGTCATGTCTTATTGTTATTCCATTAACCTCAGTATTTACACTCTTATAATTACTTAACACACCATTTTCATCTATTAATTCTTTTGTTTCTCCAATATCTAATGTAATTTCTACACCAGAAAAACTTGGCTCTTTTTCCATTTGTTCTAATTCGCTAAGTATCTTATTCTTAAAGTCCACATATCCTTGTTGTTCATCAGATTTAACAAAATATCCATTACTTTGTCCGAGAACTTCCCAAATTAATTGTTGAGTAAATACATAATCCCATTTAACCCATTTCATATCAGCTGCTAAAATTCCACCATCAATAACGTAGTAAGGATTATTTTTATACCAACCTAAATACGCTATCTTACACGCTTTTTTCATTGTTTCAGTTGTAGGCGTGTAATATTCGCCAGATACCTGCACTCCTGTTTGAAATGATGCACCATGCTCTGCACAAAACACCGTATATCTATCTCCAGTCGTTTGATTAATAAGTCTTCTTATCAAAATGTTATTTGATGAATCTGATGTCCTCATTCCAGAATCGTACTGGCCGTCCTACAAAAGTTCCAGTTGCTGCAAAAATAGGACTTACGCAACTGAATAATGTTATTATCAATATTAGCATCGCTACAATTTTACTTTTTAATTTAACTTTACTTTCCATATAAATCTTTCCTTTCTTTGAATTTAAAAAAAGAGCAATAATTTGCTCTTCTATATAATATTTATATAAATTTAATTAATATATTTTGGCTTTAAAATCCTTGGTTATTTTCTATAATAAAAATTTATTGTCCACTTATTGCAATACATACAAGTCCATGCCTCATATCCTTTTGGGCATGTTTTTTTATATGTATCATCGTCTATAATACCGTTTTCAAAATCTTTTCCAATACTTGCAATTTTTTTATTGTAATAAGCATCTGCTTCCTCTAAAGTATTAAACCACATTTTAGAGTTGCCAACGGACATACCGTGATTGTTAATATTAGTACATCTTACAGGTTCAATATTTTTTATTTCCTCTTGTTCATTTTTTTCTTCATCATTATAATTTTCTACTTTGTTTTCTGTTTTAATTTCTGAAGATTTTATCTCATTTAATTTAGATTCAGACGTTGTTTTGTTATTATAGGTATTTTCTTTATTTTTATCTTCTGTATTATTGGTTGTACTGCTCTTATTTGAATTACTTAAATTTTTATCTTTTTTATTGATTTGACCATTTGTTTTATTTGATTTATCTTGTTCAATTACCTCTACCTTTTCTTCTATATTAGTTTCATTTACACTTTCTACTATATTTGAGTTTAAAATATTTTCTTCTAAAATATTTATAGCTTCATTTCTTGAAAGATTATATTCATAATTTTCTTTCGAAACAGTGTTATTTTTATTTAAAATTAGAATTATAATAGCAAATGAAATTATGATAACTAAAAATATAATAATAAGATTTTTTTTCTTTTTCATATAATCACCTCTTAATTTTAAAAATAGCATATAAATTAAGACTTTTCAATTTCAGAAAAAATTTCATTACTTTTTTAGTGTGTTTTTTCCAATTTTGCTATTATAAAATATCTTTCACTAGTAGGATTAGTATGATTATTTATATAAGAACAGGTTGAAAGCTTTACAACTTTTTCTATGTCTTCTACATCCATATTATATTTACTTTTAGCTTTATAATATTCGATTTCTTCATTAAAAGATAAATTTTTAAGATTATTTGTTTCTTCATATATATTCGTAGTATAGCAGCTAAATATTGTAGCAATATAATTTTGATTTTCTGTATATACATTTAATTGTTTATGCGAATTCAAAAAATCTTCATCTAAATAATTTCTTAATACCGAAAACATTGTACCATTTTTCATATTATGACCATATATAGTCGTTACATTTTCAGCAAAAGGATTATCATTAATCGTAAAAATTGAACCATTCTTATTTTTAGTTCCATCATAAGAAGTTTTTAAATATTTTAGTTCTTCATTATCTTTAAGTATAGGATAATTTATATTAGTATTTTTAATCTCTATCCATCCGATAATATCATTGTTAATCTGTTTAAGTTTTTTCCAATTAATATAAATAGTTTCATTTATAGAATCTGATGTTATTACTTCACTAATTAAGTTTTCATTTAGTTTTTTATTTTCATCATATTCTAAATAGTCCTTAAATAATATATAAGAAGTAACAATTAATGCTAATGCAGACACAACCAATATTACTATTGCAATGATTTTCTTAACTTTAAACCACCTCCTTTCAAAAAATAAGAATTCATCACCTCCTTCACATTTACTCTATATAATTATTTATAATGTTTTTTGTATTTCCATAATCACTATTACTAGGTAGTACCATTTTAAGTCCAAATAAAAAAATTACTGTTATAGATATAATTAGGAAATATTTTATTATTTTTTTAATCATAATCTTTCCTACTTTCTAGTAACAGTTTGCTTTTTTTATTTATCTTCTTATTTAATTTAATGTTAAATAACTTTTTGTAAATTTTAGATACACCTGAGAATTTCCTAGGATTATCTAATATATCTTTAATTTGACTAGGATAAAAATTGCCAAATATCAAATCATAGATTCCATTTTCTAATGCAATTTTTGTTTTTTCTTCTTTCTCATTTTTTAGTAATAATATTACTCTAATGTCCATGTTTCTGAGTAAAAATAAATATTCTCTAAAATCTGTTTCAATCGAATTTGCACCTAAAATAACAGTCTGGTTTTTAAATTTATCATCTTCTATTATAAAATCCGAATAGCTTACTATCATTGAGCCTTTAATTTCATTCTCCAAAATTTTATCCACTTCATTACTTCCTGTAAAAATCACTACCATTAATCTCAACCTCCTCATTTTAAAATTTCTAAAGGATCTATTGCCTCTCCATTCTTTCTTACTGTAAAGTGACAATGAGAACCTGTAGTAGCTCCATTTGTTGGATTTCCTTCACTATCCTTATATGGATTTCCGGGAACTCCATAAACATTTTTTGGTCCTACCGTCCCAATAATTTGTCCTTTTTTTACTTCATCTCCTACTTGTACTTTAAACTCTGGGCTGCAATGACAGTATGAATACGTGTATTCTCCAGATACAATTGTAATTGTATATCCACCACTTCCACCCCAAGATGCTTTTGTTACTTTACCATCCATTATAGCAACTAGCTCTGTTCCTTCTTTAGCTGCAATATCTATGCCATTATGATAAGTGCTTGCTCCAGAAGTAGGAGCTTCTCTATACCCAAAAGGACTTGTTATATCATCTTCACTTTTACCTAACACAGGGAACTCTGCATTTACAAATTTTGTTCCAAATATGCTATCTAAGAAATCTTGTACACTATCTAATAAAGTTTTGCTATCATCATCTGTATATTCCTTTTCGGAATAATAATACTTAACTTCTTTTGCCATATCTACTTTGTCTTTATTCTTATTACCTAAAGATAAAATATCAGTAATATAACAAACTAGTAAAAATAGAATTATAATTATTATAATTGGAACAAATAAAGGTCTCAGTAAAGTAAAAGCAAATGCTGTTATTCTTTTTCTTAAAAGTCTTTTAGTTTGTTCTTTAATCATACGTCATCATCTTCTTGCTCGTTTATAATTGTGGTATTTTCATTATTTTTCTTCTTATAATCTTCTCTTCTTGTATTATTTATATTGTTCCTATTATAATTTCTGCTTGTATCAAAATTTCTTCCTTCCGCCATATACATTCCCATGTTTAAAAACTCTTTTCCTGTGTTCAGTATCTTTTTTCCTGCTCCAATACTCACATTATTATCTTTTATATTATTACTATTCATTTGGCTCGCCTTCTCTTTATTATCATTTGCTTTGTTTATTGTCGTAGTATTCATTTTGTTTGTTTCCATTAAATTCATTTTCATTGCTGTAACATTTTGGTTACTAGGAGTTTTTTCAAAAATTCTCCCTAAAAAGCTACCATTTCCACTACTTTGAATAGGAGCAGGTTTAAATTGATATGTTATTGCTCCTAAGCTATTCGCCATAGCTCTTGCCATTCCTATTCCTCTATTAGCTAAGTCATCATTATTTACTCCAGCAATACGCGAAATTAAATTTTGCAATGTATTTTGTAAAGCGTCGGCAATAGGAAGTATCATCATTGCCCATAAAATTGAAGTTGCCCAACCTCCTGATTTAGGTAAAAATTCCATATAAATTAAAAACAAAAATGCATATATAAATTGCATAAAAACATTTATTAAAATCTGTCCAAACCAAATAGCTGCACCTATTGTTTTCTTATTTATCATCCACATTACTGAAACAATCGGCGTAAATATTAAAAATACCAATATTGTAAATTGCCTAATAATAAATTTTACATTTAATTTAAAAAATAAATAAGCAAATAATGCTATAACTATGGCAGTTGCAATTGCGTTTCCAGTTTGTATATTAGTAACTACATCATTTCCTAACAAATCATTTAAGCTTCCATTTGAATATCCTACTATCATGTGTACTAGATTGTTATTTAAGAATAATAAAAATTTAACAAACAATGGCGCAAATACTATTGATACTGCTCCAAAGAATAATCTCATAAGGCTATCCTTTGCTTCTGCCCTTTTTTCTATGCTATATCCACTTACTATTAATTTATAAGCTACAACAACTACTGCAATAAGGATTAAACTTCCTGCAATCGATGCCATTATCCAGTACCAATTCATAATCGACTCCCATTGCTCATCAGTGAATGGGGATATTGCAGTAGAATCTTTTGCAAATATTAATTCATCATAATTCTTAAATCCCATTCCAAAATCTTCATTAGTTGTTAAATCAAATATTGTGGCTGCTATTCCTCCTATCATTTTCGCTATTATTTTTTCAAATAGTCCACCTTCATCGTCATCAATTGTTTCTTCAATTTCGCTTTGTGTTTCATTTTCATCATCATCAAATATGCTTGCTCTTACAGTTGGAGTAATCAAACTAAAAAGAACAAGTATTATTAAAATACTTGCTATAATTTTTTTATTTACTTTTTTCAAATACCTCCCTCCTTACACTTTAAGAATTTCTTTTTCATTATCTAGCGCTTCAATAACTATTGCAGATACTTTTCCTTCAAGATATAACAATGCTTCGCCTTTTTGTGCTTGCAATAAAAAATCTTTTGTTCCTTCAGAGAGCTTAAAAAATTCTAAAATATTATCAACACTTGCTGGTGATTGTTTCATAATAATTGCTGTACCACATGAATTTAAAGTAGCACGACCTTGAGGTGAATCAGTAAACTCCTGTGCCATTTGACTTGCTAAAACTAATCTTACACCTCTTTTCCTAGCCCTACGAGCTAAACTTTCAATAAAATCAGCCGTTTCCTCATACTTAAGCATTGTCCATGCTTCATCTATATAAATACTTTTTTCTTCATAAAGATTTGACCTCTTCATATATTTTTCAGTAATCCAACTTGTAATTACCATAGAAGCATAGAATTTAGTTACTTCATCAGTAATATTAGATAAATCAAAATCTATACAAATATCATTTGAATTTATATTGCTTTGACAGTCAAATATTCCAAGACTTTTCCCTTTTAGGAATCCTGTTAGTATATCTGCTAATTCAGTAGAATTTTTTTTGCCAGCTAAAATTCTCTGAAAATCTGTAAGTGTAGGCATTTTCTTTTTTATCTTTCCAAGTGTAAGTTTTTCTCCTATTTTTCCTCCCTCTTTTTCAAAAAGGCTTTCCTTATATGTAGTTATTCCTTTTTCTTTATAGGTTTCTATAACGCTTTCTTCTATATCTGCTAATTCTTTTGCATTAAGAGGTCTATCCATATAATGTTTTACTAAACCAGATAAAATTGCTCTTATTTCTGCAACTTTATTTAATAGATTTACTTTTTCAATGCCATTTTCGTCTTCATCAATGTCCATGTCAAAAAGATTTATTCCTGAGCTAACACCTTGTTTTATAGATATTACTCTTCCACCCAAGCTTTCTGTTCTTTTTTTATACTCACCTTCTATGTCCAAAATTGCGGATTGAGTATTCCTTGTAACAATACTTCTTGCTGAAAGAATATCCATTGTTACAGATTTTCCTGCACCAGTTACTCCTAGAATAACAATATGTGGATTTGTTAAACTTTTATCAAATGTATTTAAATAAACAGGTAATCCTGTAAAATAGTTCCTTCCAATTGGTACTCCATTAGGATGTGATAAAGTATTGGAACTTGCTATTGGAAACATTGTCGCTAGTCCACTACATGTTACGTTTCTTTCATAATCAAATATATTTAGTAAATCAAATGGCAAATTTGCTTTTAAACCTTCAAGCTGTCTAAAATTAAGGCATCTTACTTGTGCAGAAATTTTTGCAAATTCATTTTTAAGTAAATTGCTTTTTGTATTTAATTCTTCTAAATTTTTAGCATTTATCCTAAGCAAAATAGTAACAAAAAATAATTTATCATTTGCCATCTGTACTTGTTTTCTTATTTGGTCATAATCCAAAATCATTTTTTCCAATGGATGTATTAAATCAATATTACCTTTACTTTCATAAGTTCTTCTTTCAGATTCCAAAACAGTTACTTTTTTATTTAATTGTCTAATTACACTATCATCATTTGCCGGACGACTAATGATACTTAATGTAATATCTCCAAGCATACTGAATATTTTATCAAGCCATCCCAAGAAAGTTTTATTAGGGTAAACAGCTAACACAAAACTTCTTGAATACTTATCATCTCCAAGCACAATGTAATCTCTCTTTTCATCTATACAATCCGGTATAATTAAATCTATTAGTTTTGGAACTTTTTCAAAAATATCTTGATTATTCTTTATTATTCTTTTCTTATTAGCTTTTTCTAATGATATTTTTTTCTCACCTTTTTTATGTTTTATTCTTTGCCTCAACATAAAATTTTAGACCTCCCTCCTTAATAATGTTTCTTAAATTTTCATTTGCATTCTTATTAAGTTCTCTATATAATAACTCAACTATATCCATATCATCTAATAGTCTAACTGTAACTTTTATACTTGCAAAGCTGTATTTTAAATCATCATAAAATTCTTTTAATTCAACTACGGCTTTTTCAAAAGTTTCGGTTGATGTAATAATTAGATAGTTTTTCCTTACGTACAAATTTTCCTCTTGCATAATATTTCTTAAATATTGAATTATACTTTCTCCGTATTCTTTAACATTATTGTTTCTCTGTTTTTGAATGTTTTCTCTAATGTTTAATATCTTATCTGTCGTATCTATTTTTTCAATTGTACTAAAAAATTGAGTCTGAAATGTAAATGTTTTAGATATTTTTATCAGATTATTATCTATATTATCTTGTTCTTCCTCATTAAGAAGCCTATATTCAATACTTCCAAGTTCAATAATTATTGAGCATTTATTATTTATAACTAGGATATTATCTTTTATTTCATCAATACCCCATATATTTTTAATATTCTTCTTTTGTTTTTTAAAACTTAACTTTTCTTTTGAATTTTGATTATATATTTTATTTTTTGCTCTAATATATATTGGCAAAAATATTGCTAACCCTATACTTGCCAGCATAAAAAAAATTGTAATTACCATTTTCATTTACCTTTCTCTAAAATATATTTTTTCTTTTTAAAAATAAATCTTAAAATATAAATAAAATACTTATCTGAATTTGTTCCATCAATTTTAAAAAATGCAAAAAGTGCAAATATTGTTGCAACTATCAAAAAAAACACTAGTTTTACAAAAGTATTTAAATTGGGAACTAAGAAAATTGATAATGTAGATGCTCCTAATATTAAATATATAGCTTGTCTTAAAGATACATATCCACCAAATATTTTTTCTTCATGCCTAAAGTTAAAAGGTACATTATATATCTGCATATTACCCTCCTATCATTGAACCTGAACCATTTGTAGAAACACTTAAAATAATTCCAGAGACAATTAAAGCTAAACTTAAAAGCATAAATCCTGCTGCGACCCATGCCAATCCACCAATTCCTTCTGAACGTTTATTAGGATTATTTGCATTAACAATTAATTTTATTGCAATTATTACAATACTCACAAACATTAATACGCTTCCGACTGGCATTGCCAACTGTATTACTGCATTTTTAATGTTTTGTGTAGCTGTTTCAACTTCTTGCGTTCCAATCGTAGAACTTGCATAAGTTTTTAAGTTAAATAAAAACATCGTTCCAAATGTAACTAAAGGTGCAATTTTAAATTTTTGTAATTTTTCTTTTCTAATTAATTTATTCATTTAATTATTACCTCCTTGATTAAAAAAATTTATAAAAACTGGTATTAATAATATAAAAACTTGTACTACAATACTTATCACAAAGTTTTTAATACCGAATTTTATTGTCTTTTCGGACTTTATACGACTTCCGAATTAGCCAAACTATTAAACTAGTAAAAATCCATATTGTTATGAGAATAATTATAAAAAAAAACTGTTTTTCATTATATTTTCTAACATTAGATTAATACTTGAATTAGTCTCTAAATTATATGGTTCAATCATCTTTCCCTCCATTTTAAGCAAAAAAATAAAGCTAATTTTTAGCTTCTAATTTTCTCATAATACTTACATAATAATATTCATAAAAGTTCTTAATTTCATTTGTAGTATCTTTATATGTATTTTCAAATGTTTTGCAGCTATTATAAACATTTATAAAGTCTTCCCTAGTAGCTTTATTTAAAAGATTTACTTTATTTCTTATAAATAATTCTCCAACTGTAAAAATTATTGTCTTAAGTTTACTTATATTTTCGTCTTTAAATGTATTTATAATTTCTTCAGTATAATTAAACTCTAATTTCTTTAGTATTTCATAAAATTCTTCATACTCTTTACTATTAAATCCTTCAGGGATTTCTCCGTTTAATAATATATGTAAAAAATCTATCTATCCTAATATTTATATTATTATCTTTAGCTTTTCTGCCAATAGGGTATAAGCTGTTTTGCTTATAGGGGTATGTGCTTTTTGGCTCATAGTTATTTTGCACAAATTTCCTGCAACTAATATCTGTAATATAAATTTTTCTTTGGATTATCTCATTCTTTTCGTTTTTAATTAGTTCAATCTTAATATATTTCAACTTAGCTAAATGAGAAATCCATCTTGAAATCGTCCCTGGTATTACTCCATAAAGGTTTGCAAAATAACTATTGCTTGCGAAACAATACCCCTCCTTTCCAATTAAAGCAGTTATTTCACCATACAATAATCTTTCTGGATATTTCAGCCTTTCATCATACCTTACACTTGCAGGAATAATAGCATAGTAAGAAGGTTGTCTTTCATTACTCACATTTGACATCACTCTCCTAAATTAAATTTTAAAGAGATTTCCATATCCAAATCTTGCTTTACATTGTTTTTTTCCAACTCGCTTTTTATTATCATTGGAATTTCAGTTTCCAATAATTTTTCCATTATAGAATATAATTTCATTTTTTCAGAAATCTTTTTTAATTCATCATCCATAAAAACCTCCACAAAAAAAGAAACAAGTTCAAAACTTATTTCTTTTTTATTTCTATATCAAAATCTGATAATTTTAGAGCAAATTTTAAATCAATTTTGTTTAATCTATTAAATTTTGGATTATACTGTTCTTTATATTCGAATGTTCTAATCCTCTCAAAGTGCTCAGCCTCATAGAATACAACGTATTCTATATTTTCATCCCTCAAAGCTCGTCGAATTGTGAGTTATATAGTCTAGCATAAGCTCCATTTTTAGCAAGTAATTCTTCATGATTTCCTTGCTCAACAATGTC
>CALVNE010000066.1 GCA_944349515.1 uncultured Clostridia bacterium
GAATACGAACCAGAAAAATAATTGCTGTTTTTCCTGCTATCCCTTATACTATATATAGTGCTACATCTCAAAAATTAAGTTGTGGTACTAAAGGAGTTAATTAAAATGTATCATCATAAGATCATATATAAGAATAAAGCAAAAACTTTTTTCCAACAACTTCAGGATAGATTAGAAGACTTTCTTTTCCGGATCATTCAGAAGCTTCCAGAGAATTTAATTCCTGCTGCCCTCATAAACTGGACTGACCAATATCTTGATAAACGTATCCAATACTTAAAACAGGATATACTCCATCAGAACTGGAATAAGGCCCATCTCGATCAGGCACTTAAAGAAATCCGTTCTAGGCAGCAGGTAAAAGAAAAAGCACCTTCCGGAAAGTAATTTATTTTTCTCCCTATGGTGCTTTACTATCTTTATTTAATTCTATTTTTGCAGCAATCTTATTCATTCCTCTTGCACACATCATGCTGCCGTAGTATAATCCAAAATAAAAATCTTACTTGCAATTTTTTCAATTCTATCCAGGATATCATCAATCTTTTCTGCTACCGATGCTTTCAAAAATTCTTCTCCACACTGGCTGCATTTCATACAAGGAACATTCTCAATAATCACATAGCAATTGTTTAATTGTGCAAAATATGTTGTTTTTGCTTCTTTCATCTCTCCATATTTACAGCTCATGCATTTCATTATTTTCGCTCCCTTCTCGTCCTTGAATCATCTTCAAATTTCAAAGTATCAGGATAATATGCAGTAATTATCCGGCTCATCGTTCCTTCATCACTTGCTACAACATGAATAATCTTATTATTAACTGTATAGCCAAATATCAGGCAGCTTGGAAATGGAAAATCATCCGGATATTGCTCTATTATTTCGCCTGTCATTATACAATTTCTAACATCTCTAGCCTTTATTCCTCTCTGTCTTAATCGCTCTTGAGCATGAAGGCTTATAATAACTCGATCCTGTTCATAGTATTCCTGCAATTTCTCTATATCAATCACTTTATCACTCCCAGCTTATGATTATTCCGGTTTTTCTCCCATATGCTTTTCTCTCGTTGCTTTAGCTTTTGCGACAGCTTCTTCTTTCTCTTTCGTTGTCATATTCCGTTTGGGCTTTCCCTTCTGATCTGCTGGATAATCAATTCTGTATTCATTTTTGCCGTCTTTCAAAATCAGCTGAACGCCTAAAGCGTCTGCAATTTCTACAAGCTCTAACGCAGAAAAATTATCTCTCTTTATTTTATTACTCATGTTCTGTTTGGTAATTCCAATTCTTTCTGCTAATTCACCCTTGGAAATATGTTTTTCCTTTATTATTGTTTCAAGAACTGTTACAACTGACATATACATTTCTCCCATGTTTATTATGCCTCCATTATATATAAATAATTTTAATTTTACAAGTCACGTTATTTCAATCAGCACCGACAGAAATTTTTCCACCGGTGCCGATCAGTTCCACCTATATTATATTTTCCAATGCCTTATATGCAATCTTCCAACTAATTTTTCCACCATACTTCTTTCCCATCTGGTAGATAAAAATTGTTGTAATGCGATCCATGAAATCATCTGGCCTGATATTTGCCTTAAAACGATTACAGGCCAGACATGCAGACTGTAGGTTATTAATTGAGTCTTCTCCATTTTTATCCAACGGCACAATATGGTCAATCGTCATTTCTGACAGAGTTATTTTCCGACCGCATAATGCACATCTTCCATCATCACGAATATAAATCATTTTTCTTTCTTGTTCAGAATATTTTTTTCTCTTTGTTTTCTTTCCTGTTGATGGCTTATCATCTCCATCGGTATCAAACACATAATATCCTTTGCATTTTCCTGGGGCCTTTCTGATTTTTTTCATAGCAACATTCACGTTATAAAATTGCTGTGCGTCTTCCATTTTTAATGTTTTGATAATCCCTCCATGTTCATTTGTTGCAATATAATATGTACCATTTGTTAATACTAATGCCATAACTTTTCCTCCCTATTTTACTTAATCAAAAAATTTCTCAGTGTTACTTTAACTTCTTCCAATTCTGATCTATATATTTTCCGTCCGATTCCAAGAGCTTTATAAATTTCCCGTTCTTTATATCCAGCCATCAGATAGAGAACTATCCTACCCTGCTGATCAGATAAAGCCAATAAAAGATTTTCCACATAGCACTTGTCCTGATCTAATCGAATTATGTTTTCCAATACATCCGAATTTTCCGCTACAAGTTCTTTTGCAATACAAATTTTCGGATTAAATAATTCTTCTATACTAATTGTTCCATGCTCTGACTTTCGGCACTTACAATTTTTTGCTTTGAAATAATTTGATACTGCTGAATTCATCCGCATATAGGCAATGATAGGAAATTCATATTTTTCCTTTAAATCTTCTCTTTCAAGATACATCTGGCAGGCCATAACATAATCCAGAATCACTACGTTGTAATACTCTTCAATGCTGTAATTTTTCCGGTACAGGAACTGATACACAAGATTATGATTACTTTCCGCAAATGCTTTCTGTTCTTCCGTCAGCGGATGAAGTACATGCTTTTTTGCCCTCATTGTTTCCATCTCCTAGTATGTAGATGGAGAGTCAAATTTGACTCCCCTTCATCTTATTTGATTATTCCACTGAACGCCTCAACAACTACATTCTTTAATTCTTCCGTTGTATGTAATCCGATATCTATTTGTACAGTATCAAAGAGGCTTTCATCTTGTGCGTCGGTGAAAAAGATATTCAATGCATACTCAATCTTTTTATCGTTTCCAGAATTCGTGAAGTCCGGAATGTACACCCATAACTGTGGATCAAGGATCTGTTTGTTGCTCCATTTCTGTCCGTGTTTTTCCATTGTGTTCTTCCACTCCACACAATATTCTTTTATTTTTTCTGCTACTGCCTTGTTGACTGTATCTGTTAATTCTTCCGGTAACTCTTTAATAGAAATATACATTTCTGTCCCCCACATGCAATTTACCTTTGCAGTGTCAAATATTATGCCATTCACAACTCTATTTTTATTCATCTTTCTTATCTCCTTTTCTTCCTGGTTATATAGGAGGACGAAATTTCGTCCCCCCCCTCTGCTTATGCAATTACTCTGTTAGCCCGTTTTCAATCAACTTTTTGACTATGATTCGTTTCACTGCCTGTTTTGCGTCCTCTGTTAGAGTAATAGGAATTTCTTCATAATCCTCAGACTGATCTTCAGGCCAACCGCAATTATTCTTTTCTTTCAGCCATATAATTACTTCTGCTGAAAACTCCGGCTCTTCTGAAAAACCTATAGAATGAATCAAGCGGAAATCACAGTATACATCTTTGTTAATATCCACATCCGGATATTTTGCTTTGTACTTCTCCATGCATTCATCAACAATGCTTTCTGCATCGCCTTTAATGCGATCAAGCGGAATGTGTAGACTGAAATTTGCCGTAGTGTCCACACAAAAATCTGACAATCCGATCTCTTTCACACTTGTGATATTGTTCGCTCTTCTTCTCGTAATCTCCATAATCTTCTACCTCTTCTTTCTAAATATGTATTTGATTTGTTTGTTACTGGCTTTATAGCCAAAGGAAGAGC
>CALVNE010000067.1 GCA_944349515.1 uncultured Clostridia bacterium
GCGCTTAGAGCAATTTCTCCCAATGAAAGTAAATTTCCCTTAAAGGTATACTCTCTCTGTTCTTTGTTTGTCATGCCATATTGCTGAAGTAGCCATTGTTCAAATTTCTTTTCATTCTTTGGTCATGATGACTTCATCATCTTTGGGGTCGTATTCCCCTGATTGCTCTTTCCAGTAGGCATAAAGGTAGTTGTAAATAGCGTCATCGAATTTGTTTTCTAATGTCATAGGAATACCGTCTGGAGTGAATCGAGGCAATTCTGCCTTCCTTTTCTCTGCAAATGCTCAGAAAATCTTTTCCACTTCACTTGGCGGCATAGAAAGATGATAGGAAAAGCCGCATTTTTAAAATGCAACGAAATATAAAATAAAATGTCTATAAATTAAAGGCTGAATGGCATTCACCACCTCAGTCATGGGACATAGCCCATAAAAGCCAAGTAACCCAATAAACATTTTTGCAATATTTTTATAACTGATAAATTCTTAATATATCCTGTTCAGTCCATTTTTCTCTCAAAAGACTTTTAATTTTATCAGATAATTTTATAACTTGATTCCATGATTCTGAATTTTTAAAAGATATAACATTCCATTGAGCTGTTCCATCAAGTCTCAATATAAGACCTCTAAGATATTCACTATCATTATAAATTTGCTTGTCAATTAGACCATTATCCAACAAACGATCCAAGCTGACGGGAGCCATAAAAGAAGTAATACCAACTATAAATTCTTCAAATATATTATATTCTATTAATTCATCCGATAATAGTTTTGTATCTTCACTACACAGTTCTAGTGTGTCTAAATATAACTCAAATAATTTACCTACTGCAATCTTCTCCATATCTTACTCACTTCCTTTAAAATATATGACTGTAGCTTTATCGCCTGGTAAGGGAATATAATTCTCCCCTACGATTTTTACTTTTCCTGTAAGGCTTGTTGAAAATCCATAATAAACTCCTCCATGCCTTCCTCCAGAATGATAAAAAACCATTCTGTCACCACTAGTAAACTTCCAACCTTCTCCAGTAATACCATAATTACCTGCAGTCCAGCCATCTCCTAAAATATTAGCTATCTCCTCTTGAGTAGAACCATATAATCTCTCTGGATTTTGTAAAATATCATCAAAAGGGGTTGGTTTCCAAGTTACATTTCCCTTCCCATATTTTTCATTAAAATACTCATACCATTCATCTCCAGTGCGAGGAATTTTTGCTTCTGCAGAACTACTATTCTCTAAAGCATCATTTTTATTAATCGGTTTCCTAGACAAATCCTCCGCCGTATCTGCTATTTCTTCAGCAGCTTCTTTTTTCACTGTTTTTTCGATGGCTTCTTCAGCCACATCGTCTACAGCTTTTTTGCCTAGCTGTGCCAGCTCCTTTCCAATACTAGGCAATCCTCGTGCAAAAAGCACCATATCTGCGGCTGAAAATATTTCCCATAAAGATTCCAGATTCCCTTCCAGCGTGTATCCTCTTTCCTCTTTTTTTGTCATACCGTATTGCTGAAGTAGCCACTTTTCAAATTGGAACTCATTTTTTGTCTTGGGGTGCATTTTGTTCATTTCTGATTCTGGTATGACATCTTTTTTGGGGTCGTATTCCCCTGATTGCTCTTTCCAGTAAGCATAAAGATAGTTGTAGATAGCGTCATCGAATTTGTTTTCCATCGTGATAGGAATGCCATCTGGAGTGAATCGAGGCAATTCTGCCTTCCTTTTCTCTGCAAACGCTTGGAAAATCTTTTCCACTTCGCTCGGCGGCATGGAAAGACGATAGGAAAAGCTACATTTTTAAAATGCAACAAAATATAAAATGAAATATAAACAAGTTAAAGACTGAATGGCTTTGCGCTACCTCAGCCATGAAACATCACCCAATAAAGGTGAGCGAATGAGAACCAGCATTCTTTTTTCTAATTAGCTACTTCGGTTCTATATTCTAATTTTTTGATCTGCAAATCCTTTTCAGCTACACCTTTTTCTATTAATTTACTTTTTAACCACTTTACTTGATTTTGTGTTCCACAATATAAAATATCTTTAGGTAAGTCTAAATTACCATAGTTTTCTAATATTTTTCTCAGCAAATATTTTATCTTTATCTCACTACTTAGACTCTTAAGTCCCCACCTTCCTTTTTGTTCAATAATCAAGGCTTGAATATCTTTTGGAATACTTTCAACACCGCTTCCATCCATTTCTATATTTTTCCCACAATTATTACAATGGTAAGATACATACCATCTAAATATACCATCTTGAATACTCTCTCCTATATTAATACACATAGAGCTTCCACATGTACATTTATTCATTAATTCCATCCTCTCATTTTTTTATATCGTTTTATAATTTCATAAAATACTTGTTCTTTTTTTGTTCCAATTGGATGATGATTAACAATACCTCGTTTCCACCACCTATGGTGGAGTTCTTCATGGATTATAGTATCTCGTAACTCATTTCTTGAAATAAACATGTTTTTTCCTATCTGAGTTCCTGTATTTTGTTGTGCTATACCAGTTCTTATAAATGGACTATATTCTGGTTTATATGTTAAATTTAAATCAGGAAAATCTTCTTTCAATATAGCTTCTATCGCTTTTTTGCGTGCTTTTGCAGCTTTTCCTGTTACTTGTGATAAATCTGAGGTATAATACTGTGGATTACCAGAAGGCATTTCTTCAAATAAAATATCAGTCTCACTTCTCCTCTTAATAACATTACTATCCTCTAAAGCATCATCTTTATCAATAGTTTTCCTAGACAAATCCTCTGCTGTATCTGTTACCTCTTTTTTAGCTGTGCTTTCAGCCATTTCTTCAGCAGCTTCTTTTTTCACTGTTTTTTCAATAGCTTCTTCAGCCACATCATCTCCAACATTTTTTCCCAACTTGGCTAGATTCTTTCCAATATTGGGCAACGCTTTTACCAAAAGCACCATATCTGCAGCAGAAAATATTTCCCACAAGGAGTCCAGATTTCCTTCCAGTGTGTATCCTCTTTGTTCTTTTTTGGTCATACCGTATTGCTGAAGTAACCATTGTTCGAACTTCTTTTCATTCTTTGTCTTAGGGTGCATTTT
>CALVNE010000068.1 GCA_944349515.1 uncultured Clostridia bacterium
AGATGAAAGAGGAAAACAACATGGTATTCTTGCTGATAAAATAGAAGAGTTGCTAAAAAATTCAAAAGACATCTCAAAACGTGGAGATAGTATGACGACTCCATCACTAATGAGAAGGACTCAAAAAGAAAATATGTTATTTTCAGAGAAGGAACCTAAAAAGAGGCTGGAGCAGTTAGTGTTGCCTCCGAGCGTTTTGGAGTCTTGTAGAGGCTTGATTGAAGAGCAATTACGTGCAGATCTTTTGCGTTCATATGGTGTTGAACCACGAAGTAAAGTATTATTGGTTGGACCTCCTGGGAATGGAAAAACATCTTTAGCAGAAGCAATAGCAGAAGCACTAATGTTACCATTGTATACAGTAAGATACGAGGGCATTGTAGGTTCATATTTAGGAGAAACAGCATCAAATTTGTCAAAATTATTTGAATATGTTAGGACGAGACCTTGTGTTTTATTTTTTGATGAATTTGAAACGTTGGGGAAAGAACGAGGCGATATGCATGAAACGGGTGAGATTAAAAGAGTGGTTAGCTCGTTACTATTGCATATAGATGCGCTGCCAAGCTATGTCATTGCCATAGGAGCTACCAATCATGATAATTTATTAGATCAAGCAGCATGGAGAAGATTTCAAATAAGAGTGGAATTACCTAGACCTACGAGGGTTAATTTAGAAAAGTGGTTTTCAAATTTTGAAAGAGAAAAGGGATTTAAATTTGGATATGAAGCAAGTACGCTTGCTAAAAAAGCATTGGGATTTAGTTATGCGGAAGTTGAGGAATTGGCGTTAGAAATTTATAGACAATATGTATTGAGTCTTCCAGAGGCTAATGTGAAAGCAATTACAGATAGGGTTATAAAATTATGGAATACACAGAAAAAAATGCAATCAGTATATAATGCGGAAGGAGAAGCATAATGAATGAAAGGCCGATAATCTTGTTTCCATCACCAGAAGAAGCAGCAAGAATAAAAAGGAAAGTACCAATTATTCCGCCAAAGTTTCCTAATAAAGAAAGGCAGTATAATAGATTAATGCCTAAATTTACTGTGCTAAAAAAGAGTTTTGAAAATAAGAGCATCGAATTACAGGATTCGGTAACAGGTATTGAACCTGAGTTTGCGTTAGTTTTTGAAATTATTGGGAGCGTTGATAATTTTTATAATGCTGTAAAAAAAGTAAAGGGAATGGAGTGGATATTTGAATATCATGAATCGGATATTGAAGCCGATGAGGATTTTTATAAGGTAGATAGACAAGGTAATAAAGAAGATGGAACGCTGACTGGGAAAGTATATTGTGTTATGACCAATAAAGAAGCTTTAAATCAGCTTTTGTCTTTATGGGAGAGATATGTAAATGGCGAAGATAACGTATTTCCATTTGGATTTGCAGGATTAAGGGATATTTTTACACATATAAAGGATATACGACCTTGGAATGCGAAAGATAGAATTGAAGAGACCCATGTGATGGAATATTGGAAAGAAGAATTGGATTTTACGGGAACTAATGTTGTACCATTTGAAATAGAACTTTTCTACAGAAAAGATAATAATAAACGTAGAAAGGCATCTGGAAATATAGAAGCGGTTATTAAAGAATTGGGAGGAAATGTACTGCAAAATTGTGTGATTGAAGGTATACAATATCATTCTTTATTAGTTTCGCTTCCCAAAAAAGTTATTGGTGATTTGGTAAACAAATACGAAGATATACGGTTGGCAAAAATTGATGATGTTATGTTTTTTAGACCAGTATCACAAGCCATGGAAACTAATTATACAGACACTATCAACTGTGACGTAGAAGAAAATGCAGAAGAAATAAGTAGCGAGTCTCCGATTCTGGCTCTTTTTGATGGAATGCCAATTCAAAATCATAAGTTGTTGAGAAATAGATTATTGGTAGATGATCCTGATGAGTATGAAAAGGGATATCTTGAAAAGTATAGATGTCATGGAACGGCAATGGCATCATTAATGATTTATGGTGACTTAAATGCAATTCATGAAAGACATAAAAGGAAAATTTATGTGCGGCCGGTCTTAAAGCCATATGAGGATTTTTGGGGTGGATCACAAGAAAAAGTACCGGATGATGTTATTTTTGTAGATGTAATACATAGGGCAGTGAAAAGAGTTTTTGAAGGAGAGAATGGTGAGTCAGCGGTTTCACCAGAGATAAAAGTAATCAACATGTCTATCGGTGATCCGGTTAGACAGTTAACAACTATCATGAGTCCTCTTGCAAGGTTGTTAGACTGGCTGAGTTTTAAATATTGTTAGTGCAGGAAATCAAAATAGGGATGGATTAGATCTAGATATTAAATTTGATGAATTCAAGAAACTTTCTTTAAAAGAAAGAGAAGCTCTTATTTTTAATTATATAAAAGAAAATAATAGAAATTTAAGAGTATTGTCCCCAGCAGAAAGCATTAATGCATTAACGGTTGGAGCAGTCTATCAGGATGAATCTGAATTTATAGAAAATAATTTGCAGATAATGGCTGTAGAGGAAGGGTTGCCGAGTCCTATATCTTCTTTTGGGTTAGGGTATAATAATATGATAAAACCCGATATATTTTATTTTGGCGGTAAAAAACCCATAATTCGTAATGTGAAAAATGATGGTTTGAGATGGGCATTTGGTGGAAGAATTCCTGGAATAAAAGTCGCTGCTCCATATAGTGATGGCACAGAAAGTGGGTGTGCATATTCTTTTGGTACGAGTGATGCTGCAGCCCAGATTACTCATCAAGCTGGCAGATGCTACAATGTTTTAACGGAGACTTTTTTATCTGAAACCAATAATGAGATACCACGTGAATATGCAGCAATTTTGATTAAGGCTATGTTAGTGCATGGGGCAACATGGGAAACTTGTGGTAAAAAAGTAGCCGAATTATTTGGCGAATCCGAAAAAAAAAAAAAAAAATGGATGGGATATGGAATACCTAATGTGGATAGAGTTGTC
>CALVNE010000069.1 GCA_944349515.1 uncultured Clostridia bacterium
AAATAATCGTCTCTTTTACTATTTAAGAAGGGAGTTATGTTATTTGAATAATGAGTACAGAAGTAGAAACGAGAATATGCAAAGTATGTGGCGAGGAATTACCGTTAGAAAAGATGAAAAAGACTTATAAATATGGTAAAAAATACTATAGCCATATATGCAAATCATGCTATAATGAAGATCGCAGAAAAAAACACGAAGAAAACAAAATTAAATTATATCTTAAAGATGATTCTCTGAAAATTCATAGAAAATATAAAGAAGTCAGTTCTGTAAAAATTCTATCCATTGAACAATTCGGAATTTCCCCTATTAATGAAGATGAAGTATTTGTTAAACTTTTGGATTATAAAAATGCCTATATTTCCAATTATGGGAGAGTATTGATCCGTTACGGAAAAAAGTATTGCTTGAAGCGTAAAACGTATTCAGCGGATGGTGATATTGAATATCAATTATACAAAAATATTTATAATTACGATACTGAAAGATGGGAATTTAGAAAGGTAGCAGTAAAAGCGTGGACACTTGTGGTGCAAGAATTTATTGTTAATTATGATATATCAAATAATAAATATTGTTGGCATAAGGACGATGATGTAATGGACAATTACTATAAGCATTTGTTCCCTGTAAATAAATATCAGTATATTGCTATCAAAAATAAATATCTGGAAGATAGAAATATTTCTGAAAAGCAGATCTTTGAAATAATAAATGATGTTAAGTATAAGCCGGAAGATTGGACACCTACCTGTATGAAAAAATCTATTTGCAATATTGGATATTTAGGAACTAATGATGCCGATGGATACTGTGTTAATAGCAATGCGTACAGGAGATGGGCGAATATGATACAAAGATGTTATTACGATAAAGTACATGAATATAAGCCATATTATGAGCCGTGTACGGTGTGTGAAGAATGGCATAACTTTTCTAATTTTAAGGTATGGTATGATGAAAATAATATTGAAGGTAAGAAGCTTGATTTAGATAAAGATTTGCTTGAGCAGGGAAATTCTGTTTATTCCCCTGATACGTGTGTATTAGTATCACACTATATAAACACAGTTTTTGAAACAAGAGGAATGAAAAACAATATTGTTAAAAAATCTGATGGAAATATATATGAAGTTTTTATGTCATTGCTCGGAAAAAGAATTGACATAGGAATTTTTAATTCGGAAGTTGAAGCCAAAAAAGAACTTAAGAAATATAAAGAAGACTATATAAAGCAATTAGCAAGAAGTAGTAAAAATAAAATTCCTGATAAAGCATACCAGGCAATGCTAAATTGGAAAGTAGAGATTGCAGATTGATTAAAATAGAATTTTTATTGGCTCATTGGATTTTTCTGGTGAGCCTTTATGATCTTTGAAAGAGAGGGATATATTAGGTATTAGTACACAAATTGAAAATGAAATCTTGCAGTATGCATATAAAAACGGTATTATTAATCTAGCATATGTGCGTAAGCAAGTAGAAATGAATAAAAGAAAGGAATTATTAGAAAAGCACCCATATGCAATAACGCAGGGTAAAGATGGAAAATGGAGAACTTATATTCCGGAAAAGGAAGGCCGGAAACTTCTCAAGTTATCCACAAAAGAGAAAATCGAAGAACGCCTTATCAAATATTATAAATCTATAGAAGAGGCTCCAAAGACATTTGACGATATGTATTTTAAATGGAGAAAAGTACAGGACGCATTAGTTGTACATAATTCGTCGGTTAAATATGATACAGACTATAAAAGATATTTTCTTGGAACAGATTTTGCTAAGAAAGAAATAGAAAAGATCAATGAAGAAGATATTAAATTGTTTATAGTCAGCACAGTGAAAAGGTTGGGGCTGGGTAAAAAAGCATGTAAAACATTATTTGGATATATAAATAATGTAATGAGAAGCGCAAGGATAAACAGGGCTATATCAAATAACCCAATGGAATTTATGGAGGCAAAGCAATTTTATAAATACTGTAAAGTTATTGTGCGGCCTAAGGACAAAACAATCGTAACAGAAGCTGAAATGGATTTGCTCTACCAGCAGTTTCGAAAGGATCATCAAAAGAATCCATCTTACATTCCGACTTATGCGGTAGAATTTGCAGTTTTTACTGGAATGAGAGTTGGAGAAATAGCTGCGTTATCATGGGACGATATTACAGAAGAATGCATTATTGTAAGAAAATCAGAAAAGTATGACAGAACAACTAAGACATATTTTGTTGATTCTACCAAAAACCTTAAAGAAAGAGAGTTTCCGATTACAGAAGAGATTCGGGAATTGTTACATACCGTAAAACTTGTCGAGGCTAAGAATGGATATTTTTGTGAGTGGGTATTCGCAAATGAAAATGGAAGAATACATGCACCGATGATTTCTTCATGTCTAAAAACTAAATGCAGGCAAGTAGGAATTACAGAAAAAGGAATCCATGCATTCCGGCGAACCCTAAACTCAGAAATGCGGCATAATGGTGTATCTCCAGCTGTGGCTGCAGCTTTGCTGGGTCATACTGAAGCCGTAAATGAGAATTATTATACCTTTGATATTTCTGATATGAATGAAAAACGGAACATTATAGAACGGATTAACAAAAAAGGTAGTCAAAGGTAGTCAAAAAAATAGGGTTCCCAGCACTCAGAAAATGCCGAAAACCCTTGATTTTAAAGGAAAAATCGGGGCAACAGGATTTGAACCTGCGACCTCACGGCCCCCAGCCGTGCGCGCTACCAAGCTACGCCATACCCCGCGATCAACAAATGCTATTATACCAGAATTTTTCTAAAAATCAACACTTTTTTAGAAAATTTTTTGGACTGGAGCCGAAGTATTTCCGGAAGGCAGATGAAAAAGATCTGATCCCTCTCCCGGAACCTCTGACTTACAAGGACGGAGCCCAGGTAGCCTGTGGATTTGGAACAGTCTACGAAGCTATAGAAAAAATCGGGATTTCCGGAAA
>CALVNE010000070.1 GCA_944349515.1 uncultured Clostridia bacterium
ATACCACGATGATGGTCCAATATCCAGGGGACACGGCATCTATTATCAGAAAAGTAACAACTTGGGCCCTTGTCCGGGTGCCCTATTCTTGTTTTCAGTACCGCAATTTCTGAGGGGGAGCCCCTGCTGGAGCCACGAGGCAAAACCGCAGAAAGCCGTGCATATCCCCAGGGTGACTCCTACTTTTTGCCCGTGTCTCTAAGCATTCCGGAAAAATGACCCCAATAGTGATCCCTGCGTCATGTTTTTGACCCCACTTTTGATACACCGGAAACTCCCCGTAACTGCCCGCACTGCGGGCAGATGTGACTGGGCAGAGCGGCAGTTTTGACGCCTGCCCTTTATCCTGCTATAATTTCGACTACCCATTTCTCCCTCGGTTGCGGGGGCAAATCGCTCCGGGCTCGGATTATAAATCGGCCCGAATCGAGGCCGAGATCAACCAGGGCGCAGCGGCGGTCACACGGCCCTCACACGCCCGTTCTTTGTCTCTTCAGGGGTACGGATGCCACCCTCGCCTCCAACGGGGCACACAGCGGCGCACAGGGGCAAACAGTTCCTTTCCGAATATCAGAAAGTCCGGCAGGACTTTTCGGTCCTACCGGCCTTGAGCCATGGATAGTTTAGCCAGAGCAAGACGGCCGTCAAGAGTTTCTCCTCACACCAGGTTAAAACGACCGGGTTCGTTATAGGGCGGGAAATTCTCCTTGTGAGCTGGCTGGTTCCCGGTTTTCTGTCAGATAGCGGTCTGGAGGACAACCAAAAAACTGTTCAACCGAAAAATAGCTCGGTTGCGGACAGAGATGTCGGTTTTCTGAAATCATAAAAGGTGTGATCCGCTTTGCGCGGTGCAAAGGTCAAGGAACAGCTTCATCAGCGGGCTGACCCACTTGTTCTTATGTTGGGCGCACACGGCGGTGATAGTCCTGTCGTCCAGCTCTGTTGGGATTCGCACCAATGTGCCGTTGTCCAGGTCCTTCTGCACGGCGAACAGGGGCTGGAAAGTGACGCCCAAGTCGCTCTTCACCAGGTTTTTGATGGTGGGGATAGACCACAGCTCAATCGTATGAGCAAGGAGGATGGACTTTTCCCGCAGGTACTGCTCAAAGATCTGCCGGAAGATACAGTTCTTCTCGTTGATGATAAAAGAGACCGCCAACTCCCGGTCCGGGGTGACAAAATCCGGGTACTGCTCCGCCGTGCGGGGAGAGGCCACCAGTGCGAGCGGGCACTCCGCCAGGGGATAGACGGTCAGGGTGGAGCCAAAGCCGCTTACATCCTCAAAAAAAACCCCGATGTCCAGCGTCCCGTTGATGAGGGCGTCCCGGATGTCGTAGCAGTTCATGGAGCGCAGGAAAAGCCGGGCCTTGGGGGCCTGACTGTGGAGTTCCTGTAAAACTGGCGGCATCCGGTAGCACAGCTGTGTCTCCGAAAGCCCCACGGACAGATCCCCCTGGCACTGTGTCAGGTCCTCTTCAAAGTTCCGCAAGCGGTCCACTGAGGAGAGAATATCATCCACATAAGGGATCAGCCGTTCCCCAGCCTGAGTCAGCACCATCTTTCGGCCGATCTTTTCAAACAGCGTAGTGGAGAGCTCTTGCTCTAACTGCGCCACCTGAAAGGTGATAGTGGACTGGGTATAGTTCAGCCGCTCGGCGGCTTTGGAAAAGCCTCCCTCCTCCACGATCACGCGGAAAGTATTCAAATATTTGAGATCCATACAGACGCACCGTCCAAATGCTTCAACAAAACCGAAATCTAAATTCAAATATTTCGATTTTACACATCTGTTCTTTGGCTGTATTATAGTAGAAAAACAGGAGGGATGCAAGTGTTATTTCAAATCATTGCTTCTTATTTACCCTATACCCTTGTGACGGCGTTCACACCGGGGCCGAACAACATCATCGCGCTCTATGCGGTCAGCCAAAGCGGATGGCGCAAAGGCAAAAGCGTCCTTTTAGGGATCGCAGTAGGTTTCCTGTGCGTGATGACAATTTGCGCGGTGTTCTGCTACGAACTGGCAAGGTATGTGCCGTCGGCGGCAGAGGTACTCAAGTATGTGGGCGCGGCGTACATCGTCTACCTGGCTATCCATGTGGCCTTGAGCAGGCCAGGAGACCCGGAGGGCAGGCAGATGTCCTTTATGAAAGGCTTCCTGCTGGAATTCGTCAATGTGAAGATCATCCTCTACTCCATCACAGTCTACACGGGCTATGTCCTGCCCTATGATAAGAATCTAAGTGCTCTGATGATCCACGCGGTCATGCTGACACTATTCGGCGTGGTGGGCACGCTCACATGGGCTGCAGTGGGCGGTGCGTTCCAAACATTCCTGACAAAGTATTACCGCCCATTCAATATTGCCATGGGGCTTGTACTGCTGTGGTGCGCTGTGACATTGGTATTTGATTGACAAGAACAGGAGAAAACTTATGGTCTATCAAAACAAAGGAATGGAAGAGCAGGCTATTTTGCAGACCGCGGCCAGGATGTGCGCCGCCGCCCGGACGGCGCCCAAGGCCCACGGGAGGGACACAATCCACACCCTTGTCCTCACCGGCGAGGACAAGGACCAGTTAGCAAAAGAGATGGAGTCTTTGGGCCATGAGATCATGGGCGACAAGATGGGTACCTGGTATGGGCGGGACGCCGGCAATGTCCGTAGCGCCGGGGCGGTGGTTCTGATTGGAGCAGAGCGGATATGGCGCGGAGTACCCAACTGCGGCTTCTGCGGCTTTTCCGACTGTGTTTCCTGCAAATCCTCCGGCGGAAACTGCGCCCTTGCGTATGTGGATTTAGGGATCGCAGTGTCATCCGCCGTGACAGTGGCCGCCGCGGACCAGGTGGACTGCAGGATCATGTTTTCCATTGGAAAGACAGCCATGCATCTCCCGCTTGGGGAGGGGGAGGTCCTCTGGCTGGGCATCCCGCTGGCCGTCTCCGGCAAGAATATCTTTTTCGACCGGGGTATTGTTCACGATTAAGCGCGGCTTTGAAATGGAATCCAATGGCATGAAGTTAAGTAGGTGATGCAAGAAAAACTTGCTGTCAGCATGGTTCAGGTGAAATCTTTATAGAGGAGAACCATTTTTTCTGCGCGTTCACAGCCCTCAGCGCACAGTGGGTCCGGGCTTCCGCCCGGAATCATCTGTGGCCGGCGTATAGCCGGACGCGATGCTTGCCCCTCTTTAAAGAGAGGTATCACTGCCGCACACCATGATTCCTACTATTTTTTCTGGCCTCAAAAGTTGTAGGAGTGTCATTTATATGCTATACTGGACACAAGAAAGCCACTGTGATTTCTCTGGCCCCATGACACCACAGTCTTAATCTTGAAGACAGAGGTACCCCAACCACGAGGAGGTATGCAGATATGTCTGAACAAATTTACTCTTTCAACGAGATTGCCGCAGTGGTGCTACCCCTGTTGAAAAAATATCATGCAGAGCGTGCCATTCTGTTTGGCTCCTACGCTCGGCAGGAGGCCGATGCGTCCTCGGACATTGATCTAATCGTGGTGGGGGGCAAGAATTTCGACCCCACTGATGTTCTGTGCATTGCAGAAGAGCTGCACATCGCATTGAAAAAGCCTGTTGATGTGTTTGAGCTTCAGGAAATCAATCCAAATTCCACTTTCTACGATGCCGTTATGGGGGAGGGCGTGCAAATCGCATGAAATACAGT
>CALVNE010000071.1 GCA_944349515.1 uncultured Clostridia bacterium
GTTACGGAAACGTCGGCAGCTTTTTACCGCCCGATTTCCGTCTTTTGTTCCGATTTGAGTAATGTTTTCCCGAATTTGCGATCGCCGAGCAAACTTTCGCCGAGCTTTCGCCGATTTTTTCCTTTTCGACAGGATTTTTCGAGTTTTCGCAGACTCCTTGCCCCAAAGTCGGCGCAGCAGGCTCTTTAAGCGTGTTTTCCGCCGTTTTACGAGTCTTTACGCCCCCGTTAAAGAAAATTCCATGTCCCGCTCTCAAACTTCGATTTAAGCTGTTTTCGGCGCCGCACAGAGAGTTTTCTTTTCAAACGGTCTGTTTTCGCGTTTGAAGATGATTCGGACGATTTATTGAGTCACACTCGTCGCCCCGCCGACGCACAGCGACGCGCAAGACGTTTTAAACCTCTCTATTTGCCGTATAACGCGTTTCTGCGCCCGATGCACCCTTCCTTTGCAAAAAGTCGTCCCGACCGATTTTACCCCTTTTTCGGCGCCGTAAAGCGTTACCGCGTATTGCCGAGCCGCAAAAGTCGAACTTTCAAAAGCCCGCGCCGCAACAAGATCGAGCATTTACGGCTTTTACCGCTTAAAATACCGAAAAGCGCCGTTGCCGACACGGAAAATACCCGCACAAAAAAATAAGCGGGCATTCGCCCGCAAAATCGCATTGAAAACACCGCTATCTTTTCAACAGCCCCTTATTTTTAAGACTGGCTTCATAGCTGACCACCGTCGCAGCCACGCCGACGTTCAACGAATCGCAGTTGCCGAACATCGGGATAGACAAAAGTTTAACGTTGCGGGAGTACCACGCCTCGGATATCCCGTAGCGCTCGCTCCCCATCACGAAAGCCGTTTTGCCGCCGTACGGATACTCGTAATACGCCCGCTGCGCCCTGCTGTCGGTCAGATAGATCTCGAAGCCCGCCTTTTCCAAAGCGTCGCAGCAGGCGTCACCGTCCGCGAACTCCGCAAACGGCAAAGTAAACAGACTGCCCATACTCGCTTGGATAAGTTTCGGGTGCGTCATCCTCGCCTTTCTGTTGCATATCAACACCGCGTCCAGCCCCGCGCCGTCCGCCACGCGCATCATCGTTCCGACGTTTCCGGGGATCTCGACCCCGTCGAGCACCAATACGACGCTCTTCGGACCGAAGCGCAGATCCTCAAAAGAATACTGCGGCAGATACGCGACCGACAGCAAACCGTCGGGGCGCTCTTTTTCCGCGATCTTCGCAAACGCTTTTTCGCTCACCGTAAACCTCTGATCGCACTTTTCGCACAGCCGACGCGCAAGCGCGGCCACCTCGGCGGTACGTATCAGATCGGGGCAGAGAAGTACAGCTCTCAGACGAAGCCCTGCGGAATCGAGAAGCTTATTGATCCAGATCCCCTCTGCGACAAACTGCTTTTCGGGATTGGGCTTTGAATTGGAGCGCAGATCGCGTATATGCCTGACGATGGAGTGGCCCTCGCCGACCGCGTAAAACCTGAATGAAGACAACAGCTTTTCTTTGATGATCCCGATATTTTCGTCCATATTTCCGACCCATGCGCCGCGACCGTGATGCCGCGCCGTCCCGAAAGCTATTATACACGCAAAAACGCAAAGCCGCAAGCCGAAAAACGCGCTCGGCTCGCTCATCGGGCGCGGAACGCAATAAGGCAAAACATACTATTATATTTGTTTCACAAAAAGCGTGAAACAATGCCCGAAAAATCTTCGGAAAGAGCGTTTTCGACCTCGACAAACGCCACGCCCCGTCCGCTCGCAAACGCCTTAATTTTAGCCAATATTTGCTTATTAAATATCGAATGGTTTTTATTTTTCGCCATTTTAGCCTGTATTTGGCTTAGACGCAAAGTTTTTGTTACCCGTGAAACACAACAAGAGGACGCCTTTCGCACCGAGCGACACAGCTTTTCCGATAGCCGCTTACAGCGTCACCTGGATCCTCTTCGCGCCGAACCTCGACTGTTACTTTAAACAGAATTACGCCTGCACGGTTATACGTTTCGAATCAGATTGCGACGATCACATTTTTACCTTAACGGTTCGACCACGCGAGCTTTCTCAAGTAATCAACGCACCCCACAGCACATACAGAAACACAGCATGTACGACAAACAATATCAAAGGAAGTCTTTCGACTTTCTTCGCCGATATATATTGTTTTACGTGAAACATCGCACAGTCAGGGCAGACCAGAGCAGAGATACAGTATATAGACAGCGATCGGCTCGAAGATCGAATTGTTCCGATCTTGAACAAAAAAATCCTGCTTGTCCGGCTCTTCATCATTGCACAGCACCTCTCGTCAGCGCAGCTTTACTTCGGTAACAATGCTTTCAAAGCCGTTTCAAAGGTTTTCCGTTCGGAAGCCTACGCGCAACTATATCTTACAGCATAAAACTTATTTCAAAACTCCACAAAGCCCTCAGTAATCTCACACGATCATTTTCAAGGCAATTCGGCAGGAATTCAGATAAAACCATCTTCATAATTGCGACGTTTAACCCTATACGCAACGAGTCGACCGATATATTGCCCCCGTTACGTTACGCAAACCGTAAAAAACTACTCATTTTTCGAGCTTATCTTAATATATGCGCATATACAAGCCATCACTACATAGGCAAGTCGCGCGCATTATTTAGACAAAACCGAGCTTACCTCTATACAATCCATATATCGCCCTGTGATAACTATTGGTTGTTAAAACTCTTTCTTTACCGCTTTGTAGGCATTTTGCATTACATAAAGCCATTTTATCTACATAGTCGGCAGATCGCGGCAATTCCATACAGATCGTGACAACTCCGCATATTTCGATCAAACGATCGGCGTTTTTTGTTACCCCTTTTGACCCCTTACCGTTCCGCACGATCCCGAAGCAATACGCTTTACCGCAAAAGCGATTACAACGCCCTGAGCTTTACCAAAGTTTACTGCCGGACAGGCGCTTCCGAGCACTGACGCCGCCGCATAGGGGCAGAGCAAGCCAATTCAGGCGCTATAACTAACCCCTGCAAAACTGCAACCGTATCGAACGGGCAACGGTCGGAAACTTTTCTGCCAAGACAGTAAACGAAACCTAAGCGACAATTTAATTATACAGCACACAAAATCGCCATATAATTGCGCAAATCTCAAGCGTTATCGCAAAAACACACAACGGAGAGTCAAAAAATCGAGCTTTCAAGCCGCAAAACCGCCGTGGTAAACGCGATTGCATTATCGACACAGGCGTTTCGCGCAAGCACAGCCTTATAACAACTTTACAGATCGCGCTCGGATACTCTATTTTTTGCCGCCTTATCATCCAAGACCTCTGCGGCCCCGACAAATCAAAGCTCTACATCAAAACCAATTTCATAACAGGTCAAGCCGTATTCCCGATCCTTACTTGACCACCGCACCCGAAAAACTCCCGATATTGAACGCCTTATCAACCTTTTCCGATTCGACTTTCCCTCTTACCATCGCCGTTCTCCCGGTTCATCTAACAGCGGCTCTCGAAACAGCCTAGAACACACTTTATAAGGCATCTTTCGACTCTTTTACGTACAACTTCTTTTTTGAAAGTCTTCTTTGCGGGCGCATTATCGCGCCACAACCATCCGCACGGCGACAGCCCTCCGACCTTTACGCCGCGACACATATCGTCCGTCGCCCGAAAATGCGACTTTCCGCAAAGAAACAATCCGCCCATTGCCCCTATCCGAACCTCGACCGCACTTCGCTCTTACGGTCGCAGTAAAGGGCAGTCTTGTTTTACCCTCTTTTTCGCCGTCGTCAGAGAAAAAGCCAAGTCTGCACGGTTATTCGTCGAAAAACATTACCGTTTTTGGGCAATAGCGCCCGTATAGCGCCAGCGCATAATAATCTTATTGCCGACGGATCGCTGTGGAAAACCTTTCGCGAATCTCTCCTTGTTTCACGTAAAACATTTTGCGTTTTCCACATCTTTCGGCGCCCGTATTACCATCAAGACTCCCGATCCAAGCGCCGCGTCCGTCTGTATCCGCGGCGCCAACTCTTAGTCGGCACAAAAAGCAAGGCGAGCAGAGAAGAGAAGAAGCTCGCACAAAGGCTTGACCTTTTTGCTTTTCATCTCGCCCCTCGCTTCGACCGAACAACGCTCTTTCGCGGTCTGACGGGCAGCCACTCCGTCACTATGGCTATTATCATTACGGCGATTCGCCTCCGCTTGACGCTTCGCCGCGGCTCCGGCCACATATTTTCACCAAAAAAGACTTTGTGTCGCTCGCTTTCGACACAGGTCAATAAGCGCACGAAAAGCAGTTTGATCGATTTTTTGGCGTTGAGTCCAAACAAACAACGCCAACCCACTCATAGATAAAGTCAACGCTCAGCTCTTGCAAGCTTTTTCGCAACCCCGACGCCACACCTATGCGATCGATCTGCCGTCTCATAGCCGTTTATCCACTTTTCGACCGAGGTTATCCACATTTTGCTGTGGAAAACTCCGAAAATGCAAGAAGCCGCCT
>CALVNE010000072.1 GCA_944349515.1 uncultured Clostridia bacterium
TTCCTTCCCTACGGCATCACGGAGGATGACGCTGCGGACGGCACAAGAAACGGCGGCTTCGGCAGCACGGGAAGATAAGGAATATTTTTACTCCTTTCAGCGAACAATGATTGCAAACGCTGGAAGGAGTATTTTTATGTCTGATCAAACGCATGCCCCACAGCCGTCGGCGGAAAAGATGACGGCGTCGCTGAAGGAAAACCGGGAGTGGCTGGACAGCCGTCTGAAGGCGGAAAGGAGCTTCGACCTGATCCGGCGGGAAATCCGGATCGGCGGGCGGGATGCCTGTCTTTATTTTATCGACGGCTTCTGCAAGGATGAACTGATGCAGAAGCTGCTGGAGCATTTTATGGAAATTCAGGAGACGGATCTTCCTGCGGACGCAGGAGACATGGCGGAGGGCTTCGTTCCCTATGTGGAGGTTGAGGTGAAGGCGGACTGGGAGGAGATCCTCTACAGCATTCTCTCCGGTGTGTCCGCTCTGTTCGTGGACGGCTACGGGGACTGCATCCTCATCGATTCCAGAACCTACCCGGCCAGAAGTGTGGAGGAGCCGGAAAAGGATAAGGTGCTTCGCGGCTCCAAGGATGGTTTTGTGGAAACCATCGTGTTCAATACCGCTCTGATCCGCCGCCGCATCCGTTCCACCGATCTGGTGATGGAGATGATGCACGCGGGAAAGAGCTCCAAAACCGACATCGTCATCTGCTACATGGACAGCCGGGTGGACCGGGCCTTTCTGGAGAAAATCCGGGACAGGATCAAAAATATCCGTGTAGATGCCCTGACCATGAACCAGGAGAGCCTGGCGGAATGTCTTTATGCCAGAAAATGGTACAATCCTTTCCCGAAGTTCAAATTTACGGAACGGCCGGATACTGCCGCCGCCCAGGTACTGGAGGGAAACATCGTGATCCTGGTGGACAATTCCCCTTCCGTTCTCATTCTGCCCACCTCGGTCTTCGATGTGGCAGAGGAGGCGGATGACTTCTATTTCCCGCCCATTACCGGAACCTATCTGCGGCTTTCCCGGCTCCTGATCGCACTTTTGACCTATTTTCTGACGCCCACCTTCCTGCTTCTGATGCGATATCCTCAGTGGGTGCCGGAGAGCTTTTCCTTTATCCTGATCCGGGATGAAATCCATGTTCCTCTCATCTGGCAGTTCCTGATTCTGGAGCTTGCCATTGACGGCCTCCGGCTTGCGGCGGTGAATACGCCCAGCATGCTGAGCACTCCTTTGAGCGTCATGGCTGCCCTGGTGCTGGGAGAATTTGCGGTAAACAGCGGATGGTTCAACTCCGAGGTTATGCTCTATATGGCGTTTGTGGCGCTGGCAGGTTACACCCAGTCCAGCTATGAGCTGGGCTACGCACTGAAATTCATGCGTATCGCAAATCTGATTCTCACCGCCGCCTTCGGTATCTGGGGTTATGCGGGCGGCCTGCTCCTGTGTGCCCTCTGTCTGATCGGAAACAGAACCATATCCGGGCAGAGCTATTTGTATCCCCTCATTCCATTCGACGCAAAGCAGCTGAAAAACCGCTTTTTCCGTACCCGCCTTCCCGGTTCTCTCAGCCCGGCCGGAACCGGAGAAAAAGGAGAAAAAAATACCTGATATCCTGCCGGGGACGGACCCGGCGGTAAAACTCATATGGCCGGAATGTCCGTGTATACGGATATCCGGCTGAGCTGCTTTCAGGTGTATGGAATCTCTCGGAGGAGGCCGACGGCGGGGAGCAGCGGGCCTGACGGGCAGGTTTCATCCCGCCGGAAGAGAGACACGGTTACGACAATGTGAAAAAACGGGCCTGAGTATTGAATTTTTTCAGGCGCCCATGTAAAATATAGAACGGATTTGTCGAAAAAGAAAGGAAAAAGGAATGGAAGACTTTAAAATCATAACGGACACAACCGCGGATCTTCCGGAAAGCTACATACAGGAAAACGGACTCGGCATCATGGTGCTCCCTTATATCGTGGACGGCGTTTCCTACGGAGGGGAGCAGAAAATGGAGGTCAGGGAGTTTTATGACCGGATGAGAAACGGCATGATGCCGACAACCTCCCAGGTAAATCCGGAAACGGCGAAGGCGTACCTGAACAGCTTTCTGGAGGAGAGCAGACAGCTTCTGGTGCTTTCCTTTTCTTCGGGATTAAGCGGCACCTGCGGCAATGTAAATCTCGCGGCCAGGGAGATTATGGAGGAGCGCCCGGACTGCAGAATTGTGGTGGTGGATACCCTCTGCGCGTCTCTGGGAGAGGGGCTGCTGGTACATAAGGCGGTGCAGTTGAAGAAGCAGGGAAAAAGTCTGGAAGAAACGGCACAGTGGGTGGAAGCGCATAAGGAGAATCTGGTGCATGTCTTTACGGTGGACGACCTGTTCCATCTGCACAGAGGCGGAAGGGTGAGCAAGGCAACAGCAATCGTGGGAACCCTTGCGGGAATCAAGCCCCTTCTGCATGTGGATGAGGAAGGGCATCTGACCGCGGTGGGCAAGGTGAGAGGGAGAAAGAAATCCCTTCAGGCTCTGGTTGATATGATGGAGAAGCAGGTGGGAAGCTGGCGTGACCAGAACGACTGCATTTTTATCAGTCATGGTGACTGTGCTGAGGATGCAGATTATGTAAAGCAGCTGGTCCAGGAACGTTTTGGAGTAAAGGATTTTCTGATCAATGAAATCGGACCGACCATCGGCGCCCATTCCGGCCCGGGGACCGTTGCGCTCTTTTTCATGGGAGACGCGAGATGAGAAAAGCCCGGACGACCGGGTTCCGGAAAGGACAGGAGGAGTGAAATACATATGCTGCAGTTTTTTTTGGTGTGTCTGACGGCCGGGCTTGCTGCCGGAATCGGAACGGGATTTGCCGGCCTCTCGGCCGCTACGGTGATCGCCCCGATGCTCATCGCGTTTCTGGGCTTTCCCTGGTATGAATCCGTGGGAATCGGTCTGGCCTCGGACGTTCTCGCGTCGGCGCTGGCCGCCTGGATCTATAAAAAGCACGGAAACATTGATCTGAAAAACGGAAGCTTCATGCTGGTGAGCGTGCTGGCAATGACCGTGGCCGGAAGCTATTTCTCCCAGTATATGCCGGATATGGAGATGGGATATCTTTCCATCATCATGAGCTTCTGCATGGGACTGAGATTCATCATTAAACCTGTTACCGGCCGGAAATCCTTTTTTTCCAGAAGTACGGGAAAAAGAAAAACGGTAATTTCGGTGATCTGCGGCCTGTGCATCGGTTTCTACTGCGGATTCATGGGTCTGGGCGGAGGAATGATGATGCTGTTTATCCTGACCTTTGTGCTGGGATACGATTTGAAAACCGCGGTGGGAACGAGCGTATTTGTCATGACATTTACGGCGTTTACGGGAGCAGCCTCTCATTTCTATTTCGGAGATATTGCCGGAGGAATGGTGCCCGCGCTGTTTCTCTGTGCTCTGTTTACGCTGCTCGGCTCCGTTGTCACCTCCGCCATGTCGAACCGGATGAAGCCGGAGAATACAAACCGGGCGACCGGCGTGGTACTGGTGGTCCTGGGAATTGCCATGATTTTTGAGCAGATCCTTTAAGGACGGGAGCCGGAACAGGGCGATTGAGTTATCAAGGGGAGAAAAAGCATGAAAAAGAAGAAAAAATGGATTATAGGACTTGTAATCCTGGTGTTGATCGCGGCGGTTGTAATCGGGGTTTTCCTGTATGCGAAGAGCTTTTTGTCCGCAGAAACCGCCATCCGTGAGGACTGGTCGATCGATACGGGAGATCTTCTTGCGTCGGACGAGGAGCTGAACGTATCGGTATTTGATGCGGATGTGCCTTCCTCCATCGGCATTTCGAGGGTGATTCCTGAGGAGAATGAGGAAGAAGGCTTTACCTATTACGATGAGGATGTGCAGAGAAGGCTCGCGGCGGCAATCGTCAAGCTTGCCGATGTGGAGGCTTTTTCCATGGAGGAGCCGCTGGCGGTTTTGAATCCCTTTGGAACTGGCAGCAACGGCCTGTATCTGTACTTTAATACGCGCAGGGCCGGAACTATTCAATATACCATCCATGTGGATAACGAAGACATCCCGGACTATACAGCCACGGCTTATGAAGGTGAGGGCGGGATCAGAACCCGTCATGAATTCCAGATGATCGGTCTGGTTCCTGGTGAGGAAAACACGGTGACCATGGAGCTGATTGGAAAAAGAGGAAAGGTTCTCAGCTCCTCCTCCTTCACAATCACCATGCCGGAAACCATGTCAGGCTACCCTGTTCTTCTGGACAGCGTGGACGGAGAGAGCGGTTCAGAGCTTTCCGACGGTCTGTATGCCATGATCCGTGTGGGCGGTCATACCGGCTATGCCTTTTTTTACGATAATGCCGGTGTCATGCGTTATGAGATGGTGCTGGAGGGCTATGGACTTGACCGGATTCTCTGGTATAAGGGAAACATGACGGTCTGTGCGTCGGCTTATAAGATCGCTCAAATCAACCGTCTCGGACAGGCTGTGGCCGTATATGATACGGAAGGCTTTGAACTGCATCATGATATGGTCCTGCAGGGAGAAAAAGGAAAGATTGTCGCCCTGGCGAGCGATACATCGGATGAGGTGAACCTGGAGGATATGGCGATTGAAGTGAATCTGGAAACCGGAGAGGTGACGCAGCTTCTGGATTTCAAGGAGATTTTTTCCGATTATTATGAGAACGACGCCTCCGAACTGACGGCAACAGATGAATTTTTCTGGCTTGCGGGAAAGAAGGACTGGATTCATCTGAATACGGTGCAGTATCTTCCGGAGGATGACAGCGTGATCGTCAGTTCCCGTGAAACCTCCACCATCATCAAGGTCAAAAATGTTCATTCCGAACCGGAGATTGATTACCTGATCGGAGATGAGGATTTCTGGAAGGGAACGCCCTATGAGAAATACTCCTATGCGCAGAAGGGAGATTTTGTGCCTCAGTACGGCCAGCATACGGTGGAGCATTATGACGGAGAAGGCCTGGAAGAAGATCAGTATTATCTGATGATGTTTAATAACAACTACTGGGTGAACGGCACCAGGGATGATTATGAGATCGAAGATCTGCCGGACAGCGTCGGAACGGTTCTTGCAAGCGATTCTCTGAATTCACAGGTTTATGTATATCTGGTGGACGAAGGAGAACGTACCTTCAGCCTGGTGCATTCCTTTGACGTGCCCTATTCCAGCATCGTTTCCAACGTGACTCCCTCGGGGGAGAATCTGGTGGTAAACAGCGGAACGGCCAATGTGTTCGGGGAGTATGACATACAGGGCGGTCTGATCCGGCAGTTCTCCTATGAGTGTGAGCTTCAGACCTATCGCGTGATGAAGGACGATTTTGACAGCTTCTGGTTCCTTCCGGCAGAATGACCGGGGCCGGAGCTGCAAAGAAGTGCTGCGGGACAGAGGAATGCCGCACAGCCGGCCGGTTACAAAAAAGTGCGTGCTTTACAAAAAAATCCTGAAGAATTATGATCCTTTGTGAAGGATATAACCTATTTTTCACATCAGGAGTGAAGGACATGAAGGAAAATATGAATCAGGAGGAACGAAGAATTTATCTGATCCGTGAAATGCAGAGGGAAATGCCGCAGTATGCCGGTATCCCAATCCCGAAGGAAGAGGAGGAACAGCGCCGGCTTCTGCGCTCCCTGTTTAACCTGCGCCCGCCTTATCCGGCATCGGAAGCTTTTCTTTCGGTGCAGGATGCCTATCTTGGCGAGGAAGTCAGAAAGCGGGGTGTCGTGAATACCGAAGAGCTTCCGCCCGTCAGTATCAGTCCCAGGATTTCTCTCTGGCGGGGGGATATCACAATGCTTCGCTGCGACGCGATCGTGAATGCGGCAAACAGCGCGCTTCTGGGGTGCTGGCAGCCATGCCATTCCTGCATTGACAACATCATTCACACGCTTTCCGGTGTTCAGCTCCGAATCCGGTGCAATGAAATCATGCAGGAGCAGGGCCATGAGGAACCGGCCGGAACGGCCAAAATCACTCCGGCTTACAATCTGCCCTGCAAATATGTTCTGCACACGGTGGGCCCCATCATTACGGGACCGCTCCGCAGCCAGGACTGTGAAACACTGGCTTCCTGTTACCGGTCCTGTCTGGAGCTGGCCGCAGAGAACGGGCTTCAATCCGTCGCCTTCTGCTGCATTTCAACCGGAGTATTTCATTTTCCGCAGGAGAGGGCCGCGGAAATAGCGGTGGAGACGGTTCTGCACTTCCTTGAGAAGAACGATTCCATACGGCAGGTAGTTTTCAATGTTTTTACGGACAGGGATCTGTCCATTTACCGGAAGCTGCTGGAGCGGTAGAACGAAGAAACGGCCCTTTTGCAGGCCGTTTCTTCATTGAAGAGGTTTCATGGGTTTATTCTCTGCACCGGTCAAACTCAGGGTTAAACGCATAGAAGTTTTTGGAATCCAGGCGTTCCTGAACGAGCCGGAGCGCTTCACCGAAACGGGAAGATTGAAGTAGATTTACCTCAAAAATGACAGCGGCTAAAACCGCCTTAGATTTTCCATGTGATTTCAATATTCCCGTTTGCCACCTTGATAACTTTGATTAAAGCGTCCACAACCGCCTGCTTATCCTCAAAGGAAATGTCCTGCCATTTTTTCACATGGTCGGTTATCTGTCCCATTTTGCTTTCTGTCTTAGAACAGGTAAGGGATATGATTTCTTCCTGCAAGGTCTGGCGTTCTGCGTCTAACTCGGAAACCTTGTCATTGATGTACTTCATCAAGATAGAATTTGCACTTCCTACTTTAGAAAGCAGGTCGTTGATTTCCTCGTCTATCTGTGCCAAACGGATTTTGTTCTTAGATACTTTAGGTGTGGATTGGTTTTCTTTTTCGTCGGACAGCTTCTTAAACTCGGACAGCTTATCACGAATGGCGTTTAACATATATTCTTCCAGAACGTCGGCATAAACCGTACATCCTGTCCCTTTGCAGTTGCCGTCATGTCCTCCTTGACTGCAAACAAAGTAGCGTCCCCATTTCGTTTTTGCTTTCCTGATTACCAAAGCATATCCGCAGTTACCGCATTTTACTTTCCCGGTCAGCCATGAATTTTTAGGCTTACAGGTCTGCGTTGACTGGCGGTTACTTAGACAGCGTATCCGGCAGGCTAACCATGTGGAAGAAGAAATAAAACCTCTGTGCGGTGCTAATACAATCTCTTTGTCAGTAAGGTCGCATTGTTTTCTGGTAGTTGATACCGTTCCTTTGTAGAGATAGCAGGCATTGTAGCCCGTAAAATCACTCGCCGGATTGTAAACATTCGCGCCTTGACTTTTGAAGAAATTATACACATCAATGTCAGCTTCCACATATACGGGATTTCTTAGCATATCGCTTAGTCTTGCGGAGTTCCAAGAGCTGCCGCGCAAATGCTTAATGCCATGCTTATTCAGATACCGTATAATGTCGCCCAGAGAATTTGACGGGTCAGCATACATGGAATAGATAAGTTTCAGTTGTTCGCTTTCCTCCGGGACTTCTTCATACATGGAAGTACGGATATTATCAATGACCGTACTCTTTAAGCGATACCCATACGGAATACGCCCGCCCATGTAAAAGCCCCGTTTATTCCTTGCATAATAAGCGTCGGTTACTCGTTTTTGAATGGTTTCCCGTTCAAGCTGTGCAAACACAATGCAGATATTCAACATGGCTCTGCCGATTGGTGTTGAAGTATCAAACTTTTCCGTAGAGGAAACAAATTCAACATTATATTCTTGAAATGTCTCCATCATATTGGCAAAATCCAGTATCGAACGGCTGATACGGTCTAACTTATAAACGATTACCCGCTTAATCTTTCCCGCCCGAATGTCGTTCATCATCCTTTCAAAGTCCGGTCGGTTGGTATTCTTCCCACTAAAACCTCTGTCGGCATATTCGATATAAGGGTCGCCGTGGGTTTCATACCTGCAATATTCAAGCTGGCTTTCAACGGATATACTGTCTTTTTTCTCTATTGACTGTCGTCCATATAATGCGTCATACATCATGTTTTTGTCCTTTCGGCAAAAACATAGTGCATAAGCCGCCCACACTTACATTATACCAACGGACAGATATTCTTTCAATCCGGTTAAACATATTTCTGGAATATTTTAAAAAGCTGCCGCTCGATTTCCCGTTTGGCAGCTTCCTGTGATTTCCGTAAATATTGTGGACGGCGGTTTATTACGGTTAAGTGCATTTTCTGTTGATTGATTTCGTCTTTATCAATCATATAAGAAATTTTATCTTCCACAAAACATACCCCCTTTGGTATTCCGTACATCTTATGAAAGACAGCAAGTACACTATTACAAGGTAAAAAATGAGCTTACCGGACGGCTGTTAGCATAGCTCCACGGGACTTTCACCCCTCCGGCGGTCTGCCGAAGCTCTACCCGTTGCCTGCGACGCTTTGAACGCTCGGACTACGGCGGTAAAGGAGTATCATTGTACCGATATATGGATTATGGCGGCAGAGTTGCTAAGTCTGCTTTGGAACGCTGATATTTCCCGCTCGGTTTGTCCCTCCTTTCGTCGTCGCGTATCAGCCCAACGGCTCCCCATATATCGAATGTATCCGGTTTGCCCTATACTGCGCCGCCGTTATCTTGCGCCGCTTTCTTTGTCAAGGTTCAGGTAGTGGCTATGCTCGTCAGCTTTGGAACGGAAAAGGGGAAAAAGCGTTCCGCTGCTGATTGCAGTTATTCGGCTTTGAAAGCCAGAACAGCCAACATCAGTTTTGCTTGCAGCCGTTCGCGAATATCCTCGTCCACGCCAAAATAGACGTTTCCGCGCTCGTCGTACAGCTTCCGCATGGAAAGACGGGCTATGTAGCCGCTAAAATGCTGCAAGACCATTTTCATAGCGTCCGGGTCGCCCTGTGTCGCTGCCAGAATGACAGGATAGGGGACAAGGGCTTTATCCGAAAAGCCGGACTGATTACCATTCGTCCCATTCATCAGCATTTTCCTCCAGATATTTTCTTAACAGCTCAAAAGAGCTTGTCCGGCGATACTGTATTGTACTTCTTGACGTATTGAACAACTTTGCAATCTCGGTATCGTTCATTCCCTCAAAGTAATACAGCAGTACAGCCTTGCGCTTTTCTTCCGGCAAAGTACGGACTGCTTCAAGTAGCAGCTTCGGCGTGATTTTCTTCCCGCCTTTTTCGTAACTCGGTTCGCTATCTTCCTTTTTGAAATACTCGTCAAAGGAATGGAGCTGCCGCGCTTCATCTAAGGTCATGTCGGAAAAGGTCACTTCTTTTGCCTTATGCTTACGAAGCTCGTTATGAGCGTCGCACGCTTCATTGTGCAATACCGTGTTACAGTATCTTTGAAAAGCACATTGTTTCTGAAATTCCCTACGATTAGGTTCCACATTATCACCTCCTTTCTCGAATGAAAGGTTGGGTGGTGTCCCCCTTTTCGCCGGGTAATACTGGCTTTTTTGAGAAACGCCGAACGTTCTCAAAAATTTTTTGAAAAAATTTTTAAGCAAACAAAATGCGCCCGTCTGCAAGGCGCAGACAGGCGCAAATGAAATAATAAAAACATTCAGATGATTTGACAGTTCATATTTAATGGTGGAATATTCCCCGGCGGTGACCGGGCTTTTTTTGATGTGTAGAAACTTGTTTGATTTTGTCGATACGCTCTATGTATCATGGCGGCTACCTCCTAAAGCCACCATTTCTACATGGCTAAGGGTCGTCGTAGGTTTATGATAGACAAAAAGAAACGGCGGCTCTGAAAATCAAAGCCGCCGCAAATGTGAAATGGCGCGTGAAAATACCTCTGCTCTGCGACGGCTTTTTTTCTTTTACCGTCGTCCGGCAAATTGCAAATCGTATTTTTTTAAATCTAAACAGTAACTAAATATAGTATTGTGTGCAAATATAAGCTAATAACATAAAGGTTACCATCCTTTGGCACGAACTGCCTTTTTAGGTGTTTTGACCTTTTTTAGCTTTTTAGTCGGTTTAAGAAAAATAAAAAGCCCGACAGATATACAAAAAACTATTAGCAAAGCAACCAATGCACTTCCTTTGGAGTAGTGTAAAAAGTCATACCCTACGCCACATTGTGGGTCGAATAAAATCAATACCGCTTTGACAGGATAAAAATTTAATGGTGCCCATTCAAAAGACGCAAGAAATCCATAAACGAACCCTACTGCGGTACATACATAAACAGTATCAACAGAAAAAGTTGAGATAATAGTTATTGGAAGCAACGCAATAAACAAAAATATATTTCCTAAGACAATTCTGGTTATCCACTCAATCATTAACGGGATGGTAACATTCGACAAACTAGAGATAACGCACAAAATAATTCCCAGCAGTCCACTCAACACGCTAAAGAAAATTGTCAGAAAAAATAGCACTAAAACCTTTCCGAGTAAAAGCTTTCGGATTAAAACAGGAACCGTCAAAACATTTTTTAAAGTGTCCTCTGTGTACTCTCTGCGAGCGATGAATCCCCCAATCAACACAATCATTGAGGGAAAAAAGTTAATGCAGTTGGATCTCAATATATTATTCATGACAATAGGAAAATCTTCCCTAAATCCATCGTTTGCTAAAACAGGAGCGAATGAATACAAGACCGAAAATATCACAACAATAACCCCTGCTTTCAAAACAGCGTATCGCTTTAGCTTTTCTATCTCTGTAATTATAATAGCAAGCATATTATCACCTCGACCATTTTTTATAAAATCGAACAATCAAAAACACACATATCACCAAAAAGCACACAAGGTACAATGCTACGCGGATGTATTCTTGAAGTGGTAAAGCCACTAAAGTATCAAGTCCTAAAACGGCCTTTCGCCAGTCCAAAAAGCGAGAGGGCAGGAAAATCCCATTTATCAATGGCAGCCAACGAAGAAAAGGTTCATTTGTTGAGAACACAACCAAAAGAAGCCAGTTCACTACAGAATATAAAAAAGACAGCAGGAGCGACAGCAAAAAACTCTGGTTCATATAAATTACAATTACTACAATCGGCAAAGATACGGTTGCCATCGTAAAGCCAGCTAACATACTGCATAAAATCTTAAACAGAACATCATAAACGGCAGCCGGTTCCAGAAAGAAACAAAACAGAGTGACTGAAACTACGGAACATATAGAGTAAACCTCGGCCCAAAGATACATCACAATCAATTTCGTAAAGATAAGTCCATTCCTGGTTACAGGTATTGTCCGCAGATTCTTAAATGTATCACACTCCCGTTCGTTAAAAAAAAGAATTGCGCTGATACAGCCAAATAATCCAGGGAACAGTAACATAGAGCTATAGACCAAACTATTATTATATAAGCGGTCATAATAAGCATGAAATTCCGTTATTGTGGTTGCAGTGCTAATTTCTGATTTTGCCATAACCACTAATGCGAAAGGGAAAAGAAGTGATGAAGCGGTTAAAATAGGAATTATCTTATTGCGCTTATACTTGAAAAGTTCGCACCAAATCAGTTTAAGCAATTCCCTCACCTCCCGTTACCTGCCTAAAATAATCTTCCAGACTTTCTTCACTGGTATGTGCTTCTGATACCTCCAATCCATTTTCAACAAAAGCAGTAATGATTTTGCCTACATGCAAATCAAGATTATAGAGTTGCAGATTGTGATCGTCCTGTACAGAAAAATTTCTTTCATTAAACATACGTTCCAAAATCCTTGCCGCCTGCGCCGTATCAGAAATCTTAAACAAGATACGTTTACCACTTCTTTCTTTCAATTCTGCAAGGCTTTCTTCTTCCAATAATGCGCCATGGTCAATAATGCCAATGTCATCAGCCAGCAATTCAATTTCAGAAAGAATATGACTGGAAATCAAAATCGTTTTTCCTCTGGTATTACATAGCTTACGGATAAAAGAACGTATTTCGGCAATTCCAATAGGGTCAAGCCCGTTAATGGGTTCATCCAAAATTAAAAGTTCCGGGTCGTGCATAACTGCAAGGGCAATCGCCAACCGCTGTTTCATTCCAAGAGAATATTGTGAAAACAGTTTTTTATCTTTATAAGGCAGGCCGACTAAATCTAACGCGTCCTTAATTGCGTGACGGTTCGGCACACCTCGCAGAGTAGCAAAGATACGCAGATTTTCCGTTGCAGTCAGATTAGGGTAAAAACCGGGAGATTCAATCAGACTGCCGATACGGGGAAGGAATTTTTTCTCATTACCCTGTAAAGGTTTTCCCCATAATTTGACCTCTCCAGAGGTCGGCGGTGTCAGCCCAAGCAGCATTTTCATGGTAGTTGTTTTCCCCGCTCCATTTCTCCCAAGCAAACCATAGATTCTTCCTTTTTCTACATGAATATTTAGGTCGGCAACACTTTTTTGCGTGCCATATTGTTTTGTAAGGTGCTTTGTTTCAATAATGTATTCACTCATATTTTGACCTCCTTTTATATGATATTTTACCATTTCAGTCTTGCATTAACCTTGCAGTAACCTTGCATTAACCTTGCAATTTAATTTTTACTTTGGATATTTGGAAAAGCGAAAATAATGAAAGCCCTCACCATAGAGGGAGAGCCTTAATTAACCAGAGGAAAAAGTAAAGTAAAAGTAGTCCCTTTTCCCTGTACACTTTCTACACTTATTGTACCGTTCATTTTTTCAACAAGCTGATGTGCGATAGACAGCCCAAGACCGCTTCCTTTTTCAGAACGTCCCTTATCACATTTATAAAGCCGTTCAAAAATATGCTTCAAATCTTCTTTTCCAACTCCTATCCCATTATCTGATACAAGGATTTTAATATTTCCCTTCTGCTTTGACAAAGATATTTTTATTTTATCTGCATGGCTATGAGAAATTACGTTTTGTATGAGATTATTCAATATCCGCATATATGCGTCAGGGTCAAGTTTAACCCGGAAAGGCTGTTCGGGAATATCAATACAGTAATCTATCTGCTTATCTTCAAATATCGGTATCCAGTCAATCAAAATATTTCTCGTCAGCTCTACGGCTTCAACCGTATTTATTTCCATAACAAATTCGTTTGAGTTCAGTTTGAACCAGTCGAAAAGAACATCAATATATTCTTTTAAGTCATAGGCTTTTCGGCGGGCGATTTCAATATAATCATCTTTATCTTTCCCGATAACAATACCTTTATGTGACGCGTCAAGATACCCTATCAATGTGGTAAGAGGGGTTCTTACATCATGGGAAAGGCTTGTCATAAGCTGTTTATTGGTTTCTTCTGTTTGACGGAGTGCGGCAAGCCTATTTTCATAGGACACAATTATTTCGTTGATTTCATAAGCAAGTGGGGCAACAATTTCATGTGTTTCCGATAAAATACGTCGATTTCCATTGCCATTTTTTATGTCTGCCAACATATCAGACATTTCCGTTATCTGTTTCTTTACACGCCTAATGATAAGACAAGAAGCCAGAACGGAAATGACAGCAATGATAATTGACAGATACATGGTAAATTCCATATACAACAGTCATACCTCCTTATTGAACCGATAACCAATACCCTTTATAGTCTGAATATATTTAGGAATTCCGGGGTTTTCTTCTAATTTCTTACGCAAGCGGCTGATAATTGCCATAATATTGCTATCGTCATAGCAGTATTCTTCTCCCCAAACTTCTTCATAAATCCTTTGCTTCGTTAAAATCTTTCCCTGATATTTTGCCAGAAGCAAAAGTACATCAAACTCCTTTGGTGGAAGCTCAAAAGTTCCATTTCCTGTGATAATCGTGCGGTTGTCAATATCAATTTTCAATCCGTCAAAATCAAGCTGCTGCGGTATTCCCTCCGTCTGATTAAACCGGGTATATCGGCGAATGAGGGAAATAATGCGGGCAATCAATTCGTCCATATCGAACGGCTTTGTTAAGTAATCATCTGCTCCCGCCCGCAGACCGTGTACTTTAGAAGCACTATCATTTTTTGATGTGAACATCAGAATCGGAAGGCTGCTTTCTTTTCTGATTTGTTCCAGTGTTTCAAAACCGTCCATTCCCGGCATCATAATGTCAAGTATTACAAGCTGATAGTCCTGTTCCTTTAACTTTGCCAAGCCTGCTTTCCCGTTATTACAGAAATCTGCTTCTATATCTTCTGATAGAACGCTGCGCTGAATTAAAGTGCAAAGTTCTTTATCATCATCAATAATCAAAATTTTATTCATGTTTCAGTTCCCTTCCTTTTTTAGTTCTCATATCAACGGGCTTGTCTGCCCCTTTTGGTATCAGCCACATATAGCCGATTTTTGAAACGCCGGGTATGCGTTTTTCTTCACATAGTTTTTGAACCCGTCTCTCTGAAATTCCCCATTTCCGGGCTGCTTCGGGGCATGACATATATTCCATACTCAAACCGTCCTTTCTTCATAATCTATCAATCTATATTATATGCGGGAAGCCGAATAAAAGCAAGAAACAGACAGTGAATAAGAGGAATTATTTTAGTGCATAGTAGGAAGTATGTAGACATATCCAATAGAAAAGAGGAACAGTAAAATGTAACTAGGTGAATGAATATGGCAAAAAGACCAGTACCAAAATATGACTTCAAGGCTTTTGGAGCAGCGATAAAGGCAGCTCGAACGGGCAGGAAAGAAAGCCGTAAGAAAGTATGCGACGAAATGTTTATTTCTCCCCGCTACCTTGCGAATATAGAGAACAACGGGCAACACCC
>CALVNE010000073.1 GCA_944349515.1 uncultured Clostridia bacterium
CTTAATATACAAGCGCCCCGCGCCCCGTGGAACGCGCCGTGTTGTTAAGCGCCGTGCGGAGGTCGTTGACTGTGGCCCTCGCAAACTCGCGCCCGTTGATATACAGCGGTATTTCAAGGCGCACATTTTGAGCGCCGCCCACGCTCCCGCTCAGTGCCGTTGTCAGGCTCCCCATATCAAACTGTGCAGCGGGCGGTGTGGCCCTGAGAAGCTGCGCCTGCGCTTTGGTCAATACCATTTCGCCCTTGTGCAGCTCCGCTATATAGCCGTCATACGGGACGTAATCAAGGCCGAGAGCGTGAGACGGTATTTTACCGCTGACGCCGGGTTCGGTAATTGTCCGTTCAGTTTTTGTAACTGACACACCAACAGTGCGATTCCCAAATAGTGAATCCCAAAGATTGTTAAACCAGCCTACAAGCCCATTCCAAGCATTTGAAATGCCATTTTTAATACCGTTTATAATATCCTCGCCAATACCGGTAAACCAGTCCCAGATGCCTGAGAAAATGCCTGTGAGATCATCCCACAGGCCGGAGAAAAAATCTCCCCAACCGTCGAATACTCCCTTGACGGCTTCCCATGCGTCCGAAAACCAACCAGACAAAGCGTCCTTGACACCGGAAAATATGCTGGTAATACCATCCCAAATGCCTTGGAAAAACGATACGCACGCATCCCACACGCCTTTAATCGTTTCCCAAGCGGCGGTGAAAAATCCTGTTATCGCTTCCCATATTCCTTTAACTGCTTCGCGGAAATCTTCGTTTGTTGTCCACAGAGTAATGAGAGCAGTTACAAGCCCAGAAATGAGCGTAATAATTATGCCTATAGGATTTGCGCTCATAGCTGTGTTAAGCCCAGTCTGTGCAGCTGTTGCCCCCGTGAGTGCAGGAACAAGAGATGTCAGCGCCCCTATTACTCCCTGAACAATCCCGGTAATTTTCCATGCGGCGAAACCAGCGCCGATGCCTGCAACAATCGATATTATTGTGGGGCCGTTATCTATGATAGTGTCAACAAAATTCTTGATTCCTTCGGCAAGCACTTCAACATCTATGCCCTCGATGAATTCGACAATTTTGTCTCCCATATCTTCAATAGCGGGCGCGAATTCATTCAGGAGCTCATTTTTGACATTTCCTATTGCCTCGCCAATATCGCCAGCAGTATCAGCCAAAAGGGCTTGGTTTTCCCGAGATTCAACTAACGCTTCATTGTTTCGGTAAAAAGCGTCTGCCGCATCATCATATTGCCCCGCCAGTGTCTCCATAATAAGCCTGTTACGCTCGCTTTCGGTAGAACAGGCAGCTAGTTTTTCGTTAAATTCATCTTCATTTATTCCAACCCAATTTAAGGCGTCGGCCAGTGTGCCAGTGACTTCGCCCACTTTGGCTGTCTCGTTTGCCGCCTCTATAAGTCCCTCAATTGGGAGTGAGTCGCCAAAAGTGCCGCTAACGCCTGCTGCTATCTCTGCCCATTTGGATACATCTTCCTCGTTTTCGGCAAGTTGAGCTAAAAGCTGAGATGCTTCCGTTGCCGTGTCAGTGTCACCTAGAATTTTATAAAATTCTGTATAGGCTTTCTGCGCAGTTTCGCTACTATAACCTGCGGCTTCAAAAGCGGTTTCCAAACGCCCTTGAGCGCGTCTATATTCTTCTGTGGCCTCGTCCATCCCCCAAAGCGTAGATGCAAGGTCTTTCACTCCACCGATAACAGCAGATATGCCCTGTGAGATAAGGTTGCCAGCTGCAACAGTAAGCGAACCAAATTTGCCGCTCGCATTGTCAGCAGCGTCGCCGAGGTCGTTCATCGCGTCCCCGGCGTCATCTGTACTATCGGCTGTGTCGTCCAGCTCTTTTTCAACCTTGCCAAGCTCTGACTTCATTTTATTGAGGTCAGCATTGGCATTATTAAGAGCCTGCTTCCATTTCAGTGTACGAGTGTCATTTTCTCCGAATTTTTGAGATGCCGCATCAAGCCCCTTTTGCAGCTCTGAGATGCGCCTGACCTGCACGTCAATCTGCTTGTTGAGCACATTAGCTTGGGCCGAAAGCGCCTCCTGGCTGTCTGCGTTATCCGCGAACGCAGAGGTCACGGCCTTCATCTCACTGCCCAGCGTTTTGAGCTGCTGGCTCATGTTATTTAAGGCATTGCGGAACTCTTTTTCCCCGTCTATACCAATCCGGGGGCCTATATCAGTAGCCATATCCTCACCTCAAATCCGGGATAACAATTTCGTCGTAGGGTCTGCTGTCGGGCGTTGCATCATCCGCTGCACCATTGGCTATCTGCTCAATGGCTGCATAGTCCAGCAATTCGCCAAAAGGAATATCAAGCGCCTCACTATAACTCAGGCCTACACGCATCCCGTACCAAATAAGCCACTCCGGTGTTATTTGCCCGGAGTGGCCTCGGAGTTTTTTGGGCGTGCTTTCACACTTTGCTGCTGCCCGGATACAACGCTATTAACAACCGCCGTCTGCAAGCCCGTCAAGTCGTTAATATCCAGCGTATCATACAAGTCATCAAATGTAAGCGCTGGCGGAGGATTTAGCCCCATGTGCCGGTCGTACCGCTCGCCTGCGGCCATGAGCCGTGACAGCAGCCAAAACACTTCATCAAGCTGCTGATGCTGTTCACCCTCGCTCATTGCGTCGAACACCTTGTTGACATCGCCGTAGCGCTCCGTACAGTCGCGCACAACGCGAGCGGAAAAACACAGCGTATATTCGGTGCCGCCGAGATTAAGCTTTGTCGTTCTCATTTGGCAATAGAAAGTCGCGCCTTAATATAGGCTTCGGCCTGTGCTTCGGTGGTAAACGTTGCTTCTCGTTTCCAGGCGTGTTTTGCTGAATCGTCGCGCATGATAGTGCCCGTAAGCTGCGGGGTCTGCCACTCTATGGTTTCGCCCTGAGTAGTAGCCGCATCGTTCGGCACAGCAAACATTATCTTGGTTAGGACGATAGCTCTCCACTGGTCAACGTTGTTCACACGCTTCTTGATGATGCAACCGAAGCCCAGATACGGAGAGCGCTGGTCATCGTCGAAGATGAGCTCATTGACGTCCTCGTCAGTGACGCCAGAAATGTCCACAATGGGTACAGGGGTAATCCCCAGCACAAGAGCCGTTGCCTCCGGGCCGAGGTCGGCAGTGTTGACTGTAACACTGCCGCCAGAAAAAGAACTGTCGCTCTCGGCTATGCTGTTGTCCGCGTAAAAATTGTTATCCTCTGCCGAGTTGATGGACACATCAATTTCGGTCATCTTGTCCAGTATCTGCCCGCCGGAATAGCTGACAGTGCCATCCGCATTGCTGTACTTAGCAACATACGGCTTAGATACGCCTATAATCGCCATGTTGAGCCTCCATTCATTTAGCTATTTTTTCGATTTCTTCATCGAGCACGCGCTTCATCTCAGTCTCTGCCGCTTTCCGGC
>CALVNE010000074.1 GCA_944349515.1 uncultured Clostridia bacterium
ATCAACATCCACGATTTCAGCAACGGCGCTGACACCTTCACCATCGAGATTCATGTGTATGACGAGAACGACAAGAACGATCCCGACGTCTACACCATCACTCTGACCCGTGAAGCCGTCAGCGTGGACAACTCCATCAAGAACCTGATCCTGGAAAATGAGGACGGCGTACCTCAGCTGGGTTACTCCATGCCCAACGAGAACACCATCTCCATCATCATGCCTTATGGCAGCACCACCTATAAGATCAAGACTTTGGAGCTGGCTGCCGGCGCTACTGCCGACAAGAAAAAGGGCGACACTGTGACCGACGGTAGCGTTATCAACGTCACCGCTGGTGGCCAGGTTCGCAAGTACACCCTGGACATCACCGTGGCCTCTGGCTTCAAGTCCTTTGAGACCGAAGAGGGCCTGGACGCCATCGTGTTCCCCAACGACAACGCGATTGCTGTTCTGCTGCCCTATGGTTACTCCACCGATCCCGCCAACGTGAAGACCGATGTGGACGGCCATAAGTACATTGAAGTTACTCCCGTGTTCGAGAAGGATTACGAGAGCGCCACTGTTTCCTATGATGTGGACGACAAGACCTATGACGCTGACATCGCAAAGCTGACCAGCGGCACCAAGGTGATTGTTCCTGTTGAATTTGTCTGGAACCGTGAAGCAAAATATAATGACAAAGTTAAAACTTGGTACTCTTTCGGAAAGCAGAGCGATAACGCCTATACTTGGGAAGAGTACAAAGAAACCTATGACGATAATTGGCGTTACTTTACCGGCCCGATTTACGGCGGTAAGGTAGCTAATGGTAGTCAAAAGGATGAAGATACCGCCAACCTGACTCTGAAGTATGTGGAAGGCACCACTCGCTCTTACGATGTGTACTTCTTTGAGACTCGTGCCAACAACGAGGCTGCCATCCACGAGCTGACCATCGGCAGCGAGACTGCGGAGATCAACGGCAAGGACATCAACATCACTCTGCCCTCCAACGTCAACGCCGCCGCTCTGGACCTGACTGGCGATTCCAATGATGACGCTACCAAGCTGGGCATTGTGGCTTCCGGCAACGCGAAGATCTCCTTCCCCGCTCAGAACGACGTTAAAGTTGAAGAGGCCATTAGTGGCTCCCAAAATCCTGCTGATCGCACAGATAAAGTGGACTATGAACATAGCACCACTGAACCTTTCAAGGCTGTTACTAACACTAAGACTCTGAACGCCACCAGCACTGTGATTCTGAGAGTCACCTCTGAGGATGGCCTCACCACCACCAACTACAACCTGAATGTCACTGTCAGCGACAACTACGAGGCTCCTGCTATCACCAGCATGAACCTCCAGAGCCCTGACGGCAAGACCATGCCCGTTAAATTCGATTCTTCTTCCAACACCTACACCTTCACCGTGCCTTACTCCGTCACCGACAAGCCTGACCTGGCTGGTTACAAGCTGTTCTACTCCAAGACTGTGGGCGCCACCGTTACCGATGCTGTTGGCAACGCGTTCCCCAAGTCTGGCGCGAACGTTGATAACGATGGCGACGGTAATGTCCCTGATTACATCCCCGATCCCGGCAAAGTCGAGAAGGGCAAGGCCATCGTTGTCACCTCTATGAAGGGCAACTCCGTAGAGAAGGACGAGTTCTTCATCGTGATCAACCGCGACAACGGCAGCACGAATGCTGTTCTGAAGGACTTCACTCTGACCAATAGCCGGGATCCCGACGAGGTTGACCGCACTTGGGGTGGCAAGCTGGAGGGCAATACCTTCAACGTAAATGTTTCCTGGACTGGTTACGAGCATTGGAAGAACAAGCGTATTACCTACGGTTCTACCTATGTCACCGAGGATGAGAGTGCCAAGCTGTATTGGGTTTCTAAGGATGGTAAAACCCTTACTCGTGTTGTTCCCGTTGTGGAAGATGACGATTTGAATACAGTCGGAATGGATCCCAATCCCACTGGCTGGGATTATAACACAGATGATAACATTGGCGGTCTGATTGTCCTGAGCGAAAAGCTGTGGGTCGATTTGGGTGAGCGGGATAGAATCTTCAGCTGGGACCCCACCGGTAAGACTGGCTTCAAGACCTATGGCCTGAACTTCAACCAGTTGAAGGCGGAAGAGAAAACGGACTTTGAGTCCATCACTCTGCTGGATGGCTCCGGCTGGTCCGACGATCTGAAGATTGATGTGAGCAACAACCTGATTAGCGGTTCTGTTCCTTATTCCTTCACCAGCGGTAATTCTCCTGCAAGCGAAGTGAAGATCTATCTGGACTATAAGACTGCTGATAACGCTCGCGTCTTCTCCTACGATAATGACAGCACCGGTACGAAGAAAGTTACTTCTAGCACGATTGCCCGTTTGTGGAATACTGTTCCCACGGCCAAGGCTGTGTTTGCCGATAACGGCGGCGTGTCTGACGCTGCTCTGTACGAGGGCGCTTATATGATCCTGCGCCGCGTCGATGATGATAAGGTTGTCGACAACGAGGTGCGTGTTGAGATCTATGCTGCAAATGGTCAGGAAATCACCGAGTCTCGGAACCAACTGCTGGTTGTCAACGAGGATGCTGGACTTGGCGGCACGGGTGAATTTGATCCCTTTACTCTGAAGCTGACCTACGACGAGCCCAACACCGAGGCTATCTTCACCTCCTTCTCTGTTGGCGGCGAGCGGGGCGTGATTGACCAGAAGAACCACACCATCACTGTGACTCTGCCCTATGGCACTGAGTACACCTATCTGGTTCCCACCTATGATGTGTCCGACTACGCCACCGTCACTGTGGACGACCCGGCTCTGAACGGCAAGCCCCTGCGCAGCGGCGTTACCAGCGTGAACTTCACCTCTCCCCGTCAGTTTACTGTCCATGCGGAGAATGAAGATCACTACACCACCTACGATGTGATCATCAAGGTTGGCGAGCGCTTCAGCGACGTCAACCCTGGCGACTGGTTCTATGAGAACGTGATGAACGCCGCCGCGAAGGATTATGTCAGCGGCATGGGCGACGGCACCTTCCAGCCCAACGGCAACACCACCCGCGCTCAGTTTGCCTCTATGATCGCCAAGGCCATGGGCTTTGATCCCGAGACCGACGAGATCGATGTGGAAACCGCGTTTGTGGATGTGCCTGCTACTCACTGGGGCGCCAAGGCGATCGCCTTCTGCGCTGAGAACGGCTACATGAACGGCGACGCCGACGGCAATTTCCGTCCCGACGCCAACATCACCCGTCAGGAAGTGGCTTCTGTGCTGGTCAACACCTTCAAGCTGACCAACGAAGGCACCAAGGACTTCCCGGATGATGCTCTGATTGCCTCCTGGGCCAAGTCCAATGTGTACGCTGCCAAGGCTGCTGGCCTGATGAACGGCGACCAGGGTACTGGCAACTTCCGTCCCACCGATTACATCAAGCGCGCTGAGTCTGCTTCTATCATGATGAACGCGTTTAACAAAGGGTATCTTAAATAAGGTTTCAACTCTACTTAATTTTATGATTACCCCATAGGATGAGGGCGCTGCCATAAGGCAGCGCCCTTG
>CALVNE010000075.1 GCA_944349515.1 uncultured Clostridia bacterium
GAAGGTCTATTATCCCGACGCGCCGGAAGGAGAAGTTTCGATCGGAATAAGCGACGGAGTGATATCCGTTTCGGATGAAGATCGGGGAACTCTTACGGAAGGTGAGTATCGCCTTGCGGACAAGAACGACATACGCGCCGTTTACCTGTTCGAAAGCGACGGCGCCGAATGGACCGCGGTCGTTTCCGTGACGAAGCATTGGGATATGCACGAGGGGACGTTGATCGTTTCGAACGGAGAGATAAGTTACACGTTTACGGCGGACGTCACGGGACTTTCGGATTGACACCGGGTCTGCGCTTTGTTATAATTTCAATGTAATCGTACTGTATTCCGGAGGCGGTTATGTCGGAACAGATCACAATGTTTGAAAAGGAAACGGACCAGCCGCTTGCGGCGAGGGTCAGACCGCGCGATCTAAATGAATTCGTCGGGCAGAAGCATTTGCTCGGGGAGGGCAAGGTCTTGCGCCGTCTTATAGAGAACGATAAGATAGGATCGATGATCTTTTGGGGGCCTCCGGGAGTGGGCAAGACTACGCTTGCGCGCATCATAGCCCGAATGACGAAGTCCGAATTTATAGATTTTTCTGCGGTCACCAGCGGTATCAAAGAGATAAAACAGGTCATGGAACAGGCGGAGCGCAACCGCCGTTTCGGGGATAAGACCATATTGTTCGTAGACGAGATCCATCGTTTCAACAAGGCGCAGCAGGACGCCTTTCTGCCGTATGTGGAAAAGGGCAGTATCATACTTATAGGCGCAACGACCGAAAATCCGTCCTTTGAAGTAAACGGCGCGCTGTTGTCGCGTTGCAAGGTGTTTGTTTTGCAGGCGTTGACCTCGGACGAACTGGAAGAATTGCTGAGACACGCGTTGAAGGACGAGCGAGGTTTCGGCGATCAGGACGTGCGTATATCGGATGAATGTATAGCGATGATAGCGAACTTCGCCAACGGCGACGCGCGCAGCGCGCTGTCCACGTTGGAGATGGCGGTGCTGAACGGCGACGTTGACGGCGAGACCACGACCGTCACGCGCGAAACGGTGGAGCAGTGTACGTCCAAAAAGTCGTTGCTTTACGACAAGAACGGCGAAGAACACTATAATCTGATCTCGGCGTTGCACAAATCCATGCGCAACTCGGATCCCGACGCGGCGGTCTATTGGCTGGCGCGTATGCTCGAAGCGGGCGAAGACCCGATCTACATAGCGCGCCGCGTGACGAGATTCGCGAGCGAGGATATAGGTCTTGCCGACCCGCGCGCGTTGGAGATAGCTGTCGCGGCATATCAGGCGTGTCACCTGATAGGTATGCCCGAGTGCAGCGTACATCTGACCGAAGCGGTCGTCTATATGTCGCTTGCGCCCAAGTCCAACGCGCTGTACATGGCGTACGAGAGCGCGAAAAAGGACGCTTTGACCATGCTTGCCGAGCCCGTACCGCTTGTGATCCGCAATGCCTCTACCAAGCTGATGAAGGAATTGGGTTACGGAAAAGGCTATCAGTACGCGCACGATACCGACGACAAACTTACCGATATGCAGTGTCTGCCGGATTCGCTTCTCGGAAAGACATATTATCGCCCGACGGACGAAGGCGTGGAGGGGAGATTCAGGTCGCGCATGGAAGAGATAAGGGAGTGGAAGGCAAAGCACGGATACGGGAAAGACGGCCGCGGCAAATAAACCTCCGTTCAAAGGTAGCCAAGGACGAGATTTTGGCAATAATGTCCGCAAAACATTTGACTTTGCGCCGCAATCAAACTATAATAAATAGGCGAATCGGGAGAGATCACGCGATCCCGACTGTAAATGCGCCATTAGCTCAATTGGATAGAGCGTTGGTCTACGGAACCAAAGGTTAGGGATTCGAGTTCCTTATGGCGCGCCAAAGCCCCGTGTCGAAAGACGCGGGGTTTTTGCACGCCATAATAGAAAGAGATTCGCTTGCGCATAAGAATGCGCGGGGATTCGTGTTCGAGCGAAGCGAAGAACTTTGCCCTAAGGGCAAGCCTCCTTATGGCGCGTAGTAAAGTTGCGCAAAAAATCTTGCTTTCGATATGGTTAATGATAAGCACATGATAGACGTATCCGTAATTTTCAAAGGACAGTGTGAATATGACATTATAATCGTTATTAAATGAATAACTTAAATCAATAATATGAAAAAGATGGAATTTGCAGTATTCCGCATCTTTCGCGTTCATAATTACATTAAGGATTCAAAATAGTTATTTGGTTTCAAATATTTGTTTCGGTTGGACGAAGCAAATTACCTTTTGCAGTATTATAACTTTTATAAAGTTTAAATTATTATTTTGCTGATTTTTTGTATTTTAGTTTGTTAATTTGTTGTGTTTTAATATATTTGTTTGAAAAATTAAAAAAATATTCAATTTTTGTTGCAATTTACTCTAACAAATAATAAAATATTCATTAAAGGATAGTGTGATGGGAGAATCAAGCAACAAAACTTATAATTACTATTATAATATTTTTCATCATAAGATATGGATTGTGTTTTGTATAATCATAGTATCATTGATTTGTTTTATTGTGTTTCCATTTTTTATTAAATTTTTATATGATTTATTTGAAAAGTGCATTTGGGAAGCGGAAGGATACGCTTTAGATTCTTTGCCGGATTTTTTTGGCGGAATGTGCGGGATAGTTATAGGTTTTTTCATCGATGGTTGGTTAATAGATAAAATCAGGCATTTAACAGAACTTGAAAAGATTCTGTTGGGCTTGAATTCAGAATTAATAAATATTAAGAACATGGAAATTCAAAAGCCGATAGAGCATATTTGTATTGTTACGGATAAAATATATTATTCACCAAAAGAAAAACCTTTATTATATAATTTGCCGATTCACATAGTTGATTTCATAAGAGGAATAAGAAAGAAAAAAATCAACGATAAAGATTATGAGTCGTATAAAACCATATTGGCAAGACGTTATAACGACGTTTATTTGAAAATTTATGAAGCTAATTTGATTTATAAGAAGTACGAGAAAGCGATAGTTGCTAAGGAAAGAGAGAAGTTGGCAGAGATATGGCAAAAATCATATGGGGAATTACAAGAATCCTGCAAAATATTTTTGGAAATCACTGTAAATTCACGCAAATCGGAGGGTATATGACAGACGCAAATATAAATAAAGTAGTACTACGCGTAGCGGAGCTAACCAAAGATGGGGAAAGCAAAGATTCGGACGATTCTACTACTAAGAATAGTTGTGGCGATCAAGATAAGGCAATAATGGACTTTATTAAAAAGGGAGGATACATTTATTCTATGGGGCGCAAGGGAAAGCGTCTAAGAGTAGATATTTCCAAGTGGAAAGTTGAAGAAAAGCAACAAATTAAAATTAATTTTGATTATGTTCCATTAGATCAAACATCAGATGATGATTCAAAATATAGTTATATTGGTGAATATAACATTACGAAAAAAGCAATATTCATAAATACGGAAAACAGTAATATACATGTTACGGATGTTTGTTTGATAGTGATGAGCAATCGTTATAAACGATGGTACCAGTGGTATGATTATTACAATATAGGGATAATGCTTTCATTTGGTAGGCATAGTGAAAATCCGGAAGCTAAGCCGGTGATAATAACCAATAAATATATCGATCCGGAAATAATTAAAAAGAACAGTATGCTTCGTGAGTGGTTGAAGCAATTTATTGCTATGCCGAATGAAGCCATATTACCTATAATTGCCGATATTATTGCTGATATTATCAAAAAAAATTAAGGATAGGAGAGTTGATAATGGAGTTAATTTACATTATCGATTTAATAGAAAAGAGTTTTGAATATATCGAAACTATACGTAAAAAATCGATTATGGTGGTTTTGAATTTGCAGGAAGAGCAAGAAACGGAATTCAAATATATCAGAGCGAACGAAATTGAACGCTTTAATGCTCAAGAATATAAGGAGATATGTTCTGCGTTAAATGAATTTATCGATAATTATATTGTATATGATAATGAACTGCGATTTATATGGGATATTTTAGGTGATAACAAGGAAAATAAAAAATTTAATTTAGAGGATGTCGTCGTATTAAATTTTGCGAGAAGTGGTCTTAAAGAAGGGAAAAAAAGCTTGATCCCTGCATTTTGCGATTTATTAGGAATAACTTATACGGGATCGGGGGCTGCGACTCAAACGTTTTGTAGAAACAAATTTGTTTATAATAAATTATTAGCACAGCTTGGGGTGAACGTCCCGAAGACTTATGGATTGACTAAATATCATAAATGGATCGGAGGAGAATCTGAGCAGCCCGAACAAGATGATTTCGTATTAGTCAAACCTATAGCGGAAAGCGGAAGTATAGGGGTAAGATCGGGTGGTATTAAATACGGCGACTTTGATATGCGGCAACTCCATTTTGTCAATGATCAATCGATGTTATTTCAGGAATATATAGACGGAAAGGAAATTGAGTGCCCGTTTTTTGAGGATGCCGGACAAATAATTTGTTTGCCGCCGATAGAATTGGAATCGGAAGACGGATATTTACATGAAGATTGCTCAAAAAATAATTTGTATAAGTTCTCGCTATACAAAGGTGAAAATATTGAACAGATTTGTTCCGAAGTAAAGAGAATAGCAAATACGTTGAATATCAGAACTTATGGAAGAATAGATTTTAGGATCGACAATTTAGGAAGATTTTATCTTATAGATATAGCTACAATGCCATATTTGTGTGAACATTCATCGTTCGCGTACTCTATGGCGCAGATTAATTATAAGCGTAGCGATATTTTCAAAATCATTTTATATTTAACGTTAAAAAATGCAATTAAAAGTCAATAAAGTCTCTCCCGCTATATAGATATGCTCTTTAAGGATTTTGACGAAGGCACAAAATTTTTGATATTGATAAAAACATCGTTTAATGATCGATTTACGTTGGCAAAACGACTTGGCTCGGGGAGATCGACATTAAATATGATATCGCAAATTTTGCAATTCTGATTATAACAAAATGTGAAACATAAGCCGGCCTTGATCCAAAATAACTCTGTATCGTTGAAATATTGCGAGATAAGAGTATGAGCGATAAAAGATGCAAAGATACAAGCTTATCGAGAAATTTTTCGCTCTGCTAATAGGGGGGAAAACTATTTTTACGACAAAAGTATTTTGCGCCGAATGTAGACGGAAGAGACAACTACTTCTTCAAATGAATGACAAAGTGCAATCTTTTAGTATCAAAGGCATTTTTCGCCGTTGACTATCTTTTCGGATAATGGTATCGTAAATACGAGGTGATCGACGTGGACGAAATCGGGATAAGAGGCGCAATTTACAGGTATCTGCGGGCGGAAGTCGTATATTGCAAGAGGATCGGACGAGGCGCGAGCGGAAGAGTATATAAGATCGGGCTGAACAGGGAACCGTTTGTACTGGCTGTGAAGATCGTTGCAGGGGTCGAGTTTCTTGAAAAGGAAGTATTTGCGTTGCGTTTTATCGGAGACAGAGCGGATATAGGGCTTCCGAAAGTTTATTTTTCCCATATCGCCGACGAAGAGATACCGTTGAACATGATAGGCATGACCTATCTGGACGGAGTCGGCGCGCACAAGATAGCGTGGCCGTTCGTAGGTCGAAAGAAAAGAGATCGCTTCAAAAGGGAAGTCGTGGAAAACGTCGTCCGTCTCCGCAGTGTGACCAATGACAAATACGGCAAGGTCACAGACGCCGTATACGACGAATGGAGCGATTATTATATCCCGTTTGCAAAAGCAAGACTGGAATTTCTCAGAACACGGCGGTGCGAAGGGAGGAAGGCGGAATATATCTTAAACATACTCGAAAAGGCGTTTTCCCATATCGATACGATATTGTCGGACAGCACGCTTCCTACGCTTATACACGGAGATTATTGGCTTCCCAATATAGTCGTGAACAGAAAGACGAAAGAGTTTGCGGGTTGCGTCGATCCTTTCAATCTGATGTACGCCGACGCGGAATACGAGTTGTTCACGTTGATGCAATTTCCGCGGTTGGGGCTATACGATCTGTACAAGCAGACTGTTCCGACAAGCCGATACTGCGATCTGAAATCGCGTATGTACGCACTGTTTTCGGAAGTTTACTGGTGCGAGTTGCTCGGTCACGGGGTAGGCAGGATATACATAGTCCAAATGGCGAAAGCTCTTGAAAAAGAGTTGGATAAATTCGGAGGGCGCGTCGGCTGATCCGAGCTAAACCGAAGATGTGGACAGTTATGGTCCCGTACGGGAGAGCAACGGACACGGGAAGATACCGTGCCCGTTGCGCAATAGCGCATAATTGCGGAGTCATGTAAAGACCGCCATGCATACGGCTCCGGCGGTGAGTATGATCAGTCCCGCGAGAGCTTTGCGAGACGGCTTTTCGCGGAGAAATATTGCCGCCAGGATCGCCGCGACGAGTACGCTCGTCCTGTCTATCGGCAATACGGTGCTCAGATTTCCGAACCGTATGGCATAGTAATAACACAGCCACGAACCTCCGGTAGATATTCCCGACAGCACGAGAAAGACGGCGTCTTTGCCGTTCACCGATTGTAGGCAGGGGGTCTTTTTTCTGCCTACGACTATCACCCATGCCATGACGAAAACCACGCAGGTACGGATAGCCGTGGCGAGGTTGGAGTCTACGTCTTCGACGCCGACTTTGGCAAGGAGCGACGACACCGCGGCGAAGATCGCGGAAAGCGACGCGAAGACGAGCCATGCGTTTTTACCTTTTGCGGTACCGCGCTTTACGTCCGCCGAAAGAAAAGTGCCCGCCGCTATCACGGCGAGAAAAACCAGTTTCAGCTGCCAACGGACTCTTTCTTCGGGGAAGACCGCTATCGCGACAGATACCGATATCAGGACGCTCGACTTGTCTACCTCGGCGACCTTCGATACTTCGCCGACCGACAGCGCTTTGATGTAGCATATCCAGGACGCGCCCGTAGCTATACCGGAAAGTATGAGAAATATCCAGGAGCGGGTCCCGACGTAAGGCAGCCCCTCGTAAGCGCCCGTTATGAAAACTATGATCCAGGCAAACAACAGCACGACGGTCGTAAGCAGAGCCGTCGCGACGTCGGGATCGGTCGTTTTCAGACCGTATTTGGACAGAACGGATGTCGTGCCCGCCAGCAGGGACGACATTACCGCCGCGGCTATCCACATCGCCGCGCCTCGTTGTCGGAGACGTTTCCGTCTCCGCGTTTATGTCTGCGTTCGTATCTCACGAGGAGATATGCCGCCGTCGCTCCGACCGCGAAAAGGATCGCGCCTACGACTATATCGCGCACGGCGTCCGCGCCCGCGCTCCATCCCGAGTAAACGCTCTTCATTTCGGGGTTGAAAAACATCGTCGCGAAAGATCCGAGAGAAAGCCCCGCCACGGCGAAGAATGCGGGCGTCCTGTGACGGCGGAATACTACCGAAAGAAGTTTGGACACGATAATAAGTCCCGCTATGAACCCCGCGATCAGGCACAGATATACCGCGAATATAGCCGGATCGGTTCGGTTCGGCGATCTGCCTTGACAGCGTGGGTTGCGTTATATAAAGCGTTTCCGCGGCTTTCGTTATAATCGTCCGCCCCGAGCCGCAGTCCGCGTATCTTGTCGCGGTCGGAGATCTGCGTCGTCCGCTATCTTATGCCGCTGTTCGTAAAAATGTTCCTCTCTTACGAGATATACCTCGCCGCTCATCATGGAAGCCACGACGGCGAGAATTACCACCCCCGTCAGCAGAGTGACAGCGACGGGTATCAGAAGCATGAGGATATTGGATACGGCAAGTCTTTTTTTAT
>CALVNE010000076.1 GCA_944349515.1 uncultured Clostridia bacterium
CTCGGTTATGTGTAAAAAATCCACATAAAACGCTTCTGCCTCTAACATGATTTCCAGCCTTCTGTTTCAATCTATGGTAAATATTATACGATACATTGTCAAAAACAGCATTAACATATGTTAATGCTGCACATGTTTTCTGATAAAATGCCTATCATGAAAAATCTTTTGGACAGGCATTCATTATAAATCGTCCCACGAAGACACAATAATTCGTTTTCTTGCATAAGACTGTATTACGTGTTTCCCATTTCAAGTGATGTCAACAGACCGCCTATCTTAACCCTTCTGGATATAGCACTTTTCTGATGATCTCGTTTTACACTTACAGATAACATATAAGAGCGGTAATCTGTGGGAAACAAATGGCTTCAGAGACAATTCTGAAGCCATTTTTGTTGAACGAATATAAGTTATCTGACGATATTATTATCAAACCGCATGAGAATGGTCGCAACCTGCGCGCGGGTTGCGCTGCCCTGCGGATTGAGCGTCATAGCTGTTACACCAGTGATCACGCCTTCGCTGTTCGCCCACTGCATCGCAGTCGCTGCATAATTGCTGATCTGCGCCGCATCGGTGTAAGCATCCAGATTGCCGTTAGTAGTTACGTCATAACCCTTGAACTGCGCGTAGCGGTACAGGATCGCCGCCAGCTGCTCGCGAGTAATCGGATTATCCGGTGCAAAGCTGGTTCCGCTTACGCCGTTGACAATGCCGTTTGCGGCTGCCCATGCGACCGCATCCGCGTAGTACGAGCCTGCTGCTACATCCGTGAAATCGGAAGAAGAAGTCGCTGGCTCATTCTCCAAACGGTGCAGGATGGTCACGATCATCGCGCGGGTGGTCGTCTCATCCGGGCTGAACATCGTTTCGGACGTCCCGTTCATCATGCCGTTTTCGTAGACGTACTGCACGGCATCCGCATACCAGGAACTGTCGGGCACATCATGAAAGCGGGTGTTTGTCGGCATAAAGCCTTCCAACACCTGAATTTCCGCACTGCCGCTAACCAGGATGGAAACCATGCCATTTGCATATTGGCCGGTGACGATCTCACTGGATTCATCCGGATAGGTTACCTGCACGCGGACAGTGCCGGGGACAGAACCGAAATCGGCGGGGAACAACACCTGAGTCTCGCCCTCGGAAGGGACATCAACCGTACCAGTGATCACACCGTTCGCATCCCGGATAAGCGTGACGGTCACGCCGTCGGCCTGCGTTCTGGTTACCGTGGCGGAACCGTCGGGCTTTGCTACGGTAACCGTCCGGTTGCCCAGCGTATCGGTTTCCGTCGTAGTCACCGTACCATCGGGTTTGGTCTCTACAACCGTCTTGTCTCCGTTCGGATAAACCGTGGTCTCGGTAACCGTTCCGGCGTTTTCTACCGTGGTCGTCCGGGAACCATCGTCGTTTACCACTGTGTTGGTGGTGCTGCCGGAATGCGAGTTGGAGCCCGAGCCGCCAGAGCTGGAACCGCCGGAGCCCGAGCCGCCCTGTGTGCCTTCCTCATCGGCAACAATGCGGAAGTAGGAAAAACCATCGGTTACGAAGGATACTGTGCCGGCAGCGCTGTCATACTCTGCCTCCAGGATTTCAACCGTATCGTCCGTAATGTGCTCTACATATACCTTGTTGGGATCCGCGCCATTGGGCAGTGTGTAAGGGACCGTGACCTTCACCTGACCGCCGTGGAAATCGGATATCGTTGTGTCATCGTCCCCTCGGATCTCGAACTGATAGGTAGGGGCATTGCTGTTCATCGACTGCATTTCCGACTCGGACAGACGGCGCGCCGCGATTGTGAAGCCGCGCGACGACAATTCCTCAGCGACAGCCGACAGGGCAGCCCGGTCAAAGCTCAGGTTGGCGGCCGCGCCCTCTACGTTCATATGGGTGGTTGCAGTTTCATTCAGCAGCTCATCCAGAGACGATGCGCTCATGGTCAGCTCATAATTCGAGTCTTCGGTGGAGCCGTCCAGTTCCCAGACAAGCGCGGAATCAAACCACAGGAAGGGGTTTTTATCCAGCACACCCATCTCGTTTTCCTGCTGAGCCTTCAGCGTTTCAGTCCATTTATCTTCGTTGACCTGATACGTTTTCTCGAAGCCCTCCGGCGACAGCGTCGCAGTGTGCTTGATCTGGTTATCATCAATGTTGATCGCGAGGGTCCATTCGTTTTCCAACTCGCCGTATTGGTTCTCCACGCCGACCTTGATGTTTGTGCTGCCCGGGCCCTTCGCCTGGATGGACAGCTCGCCGCCGGAAACGGTCAGCTTGGTGCCGTTAAGGGTATCGATGATGCCCTGCGTGTCGGAGCCGGTGGTGATGGAGACGTAATCGTTATAAATGGAGTCCTCCGTGGCCAGGCCGTCGTCAATGCTGATGTACATTTTATGGTCTGTCTCGCCCTGCTGGAGTTTGAGCACGGTCTTTGCGCCGCTGACCATCCAGGAATCCAACTCGCCCAGCGCGCCGACCACTTCAATCAACGTGCCGCCCAGGCTGCCGCCGGGCAGCTTTTTGTCCATAAATTCTTCATACGCGCCGGAAACCAGATCGTCGATCACCTTGTCGATCAGGTTTTCCCGATCGGTACGATTGATAACCACGGAATAGGGGATTGTCGTTGTGCTGCCCTCCAGCGCAGTGACGGAAACATTTGTCAAATAATACGCCGCATCTACAAATGTTCCCAGTTTGGTGAACTCGACCAGTTCCAGCGCGGAGTTGAACCAGATGGTGGTCGTCTGTATGTTTTATAATGGCACGCTGTATTGGTAATGATATACAAATTATACATAAAGATTGAATTTTTTTCAAGCAAGAAACGGGAAATGGCCTAACAGAAAGGCGGCGGGGGATTGTTCCTGCATACCTTGTCCATTTGAAACGCGGACTCGGGATGCAGACCACCGGCTTCGGAAGGTAAACAGACCGCAGTACGAAATGTATAAAGCGGGCTGCACGCTGCTTCCGTGATC
>CALVNE010000077.1 GCA_944349515.1 uncultured Clostridia bacterium
TATTTCATTGATTTAGGTCTTTTGACACTCGCCTCATTCATGATAATCTATTCAAATAATGGCAACCTATATAGCTTTATTTGGATTTTAGGCAACATCGCTGACAGCTTCGTTGAAATTCGAGTATGTTCAGAACGCATGATGTCACTTTTTGATGAAAATATCTTTCCATGCGAACATTTCGGCGCAAAAGCGGTTGAAAATGTTAAAGGCGAAATTGAATTTAAAAATGTTTCCTATTCCTATGTGGAATATGAAAGCGAAGAGAATGAGAAGGTTAAACCTAAGAAGAAAAAGGCTAAAAAGGAACGCAAAATCGAAAGCGTCAACAAGATTTTCGATAATTTATCTTTTAAGATTGAGCCGAATACCACCGTTGCGTTTGTGGGCAAGTCTGGCTCGGGAAAAACTACCATTTTAAACTTGATGTCGAAAATGTATGAGGTCGACAGCGGAGAAGTTTTGATTGATGGCGTGAATATAAATGACTTTGATAAAACCTCGCTTAGAAATGCCATCTCGCTTGTCAATCAATTTCCATATATCTTCGACATGACAATAAGAGAAAACTTACTACTTGCCAAAAAGGACGCCACAGAAGAGGAGCTTGAAAGTGCCATTAAAAGAGCATCTTTAACAGAATTTGTCGGAACGCTTAAAAAGGGACTTGACACAAAGGTTGGAGAAAGCGGAATAAAACTCTCTGGCGGACAAAAACAAAGGCTCGCTATTGCAAGAGCGCTATTAAGAAACTCGCCGATAATCATCTTTGACGAAAGCACAAGTTCGCTTGACAACTTCGCGCAAGAGGATATCAAACACTCTATTGACAATATGAAAGGTCAAAGCACCATCGTCATTGTCGCTCACCGCCTTTCAACGATAAGGAATGTTGACAAAATCTTCTTCCTCGACGAAGGCAAGATTGAGGACATCGGCACCTTTGATGAACTATTTGAAAACAATGTCAAATTCAAAAATATGTTCTACGCCGAAAACCTCGAAAATTAAAAAAATCTAGAAAATTAAAAAAATTAAAGGATATTTCAAAAAATATCCTTTTTTATCGCAAGAAAAACAAAACGCAAAGGTCTTGCTTATCTCTCAACACAGACATATGAGTGCTAACGAGGCGACTTATCACCTGCACCCACAACGCCCTACCTACGTCCTCTAAATCAATTTTCGATTTTGCGAGCGCTTTGCCCGGTGCGCACAAATCGAAAATCACCTACAGGGAAGAGGACTAGGCGGAGAAACCAACGGAGTAGCGGTTAGGAAAACTTGCTTTTCCGTGTCCGCGTTAAGCGCAGTTGGTGTCTGTCCTAACCTACACACGCGTATTCAGTTATTTTAATCGTAAACTGCACGCCGAGTTTGTTTCTGTTCGGCTGATACTGCAATAGCGCGCCGTCCGGAGTGAGGCAGTAGACATGATTGAGGTTGGTGCCAAGGTCGCGGGTGTAGTAGAGTGGCACACTGCCCGCATCGGCGAGAAGGTCGATGACAAGGTCGGAAAACTTGACGCTATATGTGTCTGCAACCGCAATGATATCCTCGCGCGAAGAGACGAAAATGTTGTCGGTGAAAGTCTGCGAGGTGCTATTCAAACTCCCGCTGCCACCAAAGGTTGGCATGCTTAAAGTTTCGCGCACAAGGAAGGTATTGTCGATATAGTTATCTTTTAAATAGTACACCGGCGTGATTTGGTAGCCGTCACCGCCGTTAATGGCGCCTGTCGAATACTGCCCGTAGTAGACAATGGTGTCCATAACGGCATACGTGTCCTCGTCGGTGCCGTAGCCCGAGGTTTGACCAGCGTTCGAGGTCAAGCGCCACTTGATAGGTTCGACGAGGTAGTAATCGTCAAGCGTTTCGTTGTAGTAATATTCCTCATTTTGATAAACCTTTGTTGTTAAAACCAAACCGCCGAAGGCACCCATGGAATAGGTGGCGCCGTTTGGCAGACTTGCCCACCGGCTATCTAGTGTGCGGTTTAAACTTGAACTCACCCGCGACTGAGGCATTCGACCATTTTCGACATACCAATAGTCGCCGTCAGCATCATAATACGCCGGGTTATTCGCCGACCACTGCGCGTAAAGCGTGGCGTGGTCAATAAAATATGTGGTGGTGAGTAGTTCGCTAAACGTTCCCGTCCGCTCGCCGGAGGAATCGGCTGTGACAGAGATAAGGCAAATAGACGAAGTGTTGTTTTCGGTGTAGAACCCAAGGAGGGTAAACCCCGACCGCGTTGGGAGATTGCTATCCGTTAGCGAACTCAAACTCGCCGTTGTCGTGCTATTCGAGTAAATTCCTGTATCATATTTTATATACATTGCGCCAAGCGCGCTTTGGTTATCCACCCCGCCATTCCAATCAAGCGTTATCGTATACACCAAAGGTTTCCAAATGGCGTAAAGGGTCAAAGTTGCTCCGCCGGTATAAATATCGCCTGCGTGAAAAGTTGTTCCAGAGTTATTCGAGCGCGTGTTCCAATGAGAAAGAGTGTAATTTGGCCGGGTGAATAAATCTAAATCTTCAATAACAATGTCCTCGCCCTCCGGTATTTGCTTTGTGTCAACCTCATATTCACCAAAATTTGAATTGTAGGTCACAAAAATTGCTCCACCACTTTGCAACACAGGATATCCCTCATTTACTCCGGCATCATAAATTATCCAAGTGTTTTCAAAATCCCATAGATAACTAGAAGTCCAATTCGAAGAATCTAAATACCAATCTATATCCTTTGCATGGGTGGTGAGTTGAGTGTCTCTTATAACATCTTCGTCGCAATCTAATGTGCTTACATAAGTCGAATAACATTTATAAATACTAGGTAAATAAAGACTACCAGTACTATAACATATACCTGCGCTAATTCCACTACTTGTAACATTAAAACAATTGTAAAAGCTAGCATAGTCATATATTCTTCCACTGATTCCACCAACGCTTCTTGATCCTGTTCCGCCAATGCAATTTATAGTTCCAGCATTATAGCAATTATATATACTGGACCTATTAGTCGTACTACCACTGATCCCTCCAATAGTCGCACTACCACTAACTGAACCAGTATTATAACAATTCCCTGCATTAGCATGGCCGAGGCCCCCTGCCACCCCACCAGCATAACTATTTGTAGAACTAATCTCACCAGTATTGTAACATTTAGTAATATTGCAATACGTAGCAAATCCAACAATTCCACCAACACGCTGATCCACCCCGATTACTTCGCTAGTATTATAGCAATTAGTTATATTACAATAATAAGCATATCCAGCAATCGCGCCAATCCATTGATACCCCTGCACAGAAGATGCTATTATGCCCAAACCATGAATTTCGGCACGAGCATCATCACTTGTTCCATAAACATAGCCAAACAACCCTTGTCGAGAAAAATCACTTGTTGAACCAGATTGTGTATACATTCCAGAAATTACAAACCCTCCGCCGTCATAAAAACCCGCAAATGCTAAATAACCCGAACTGCTCGTATATGTTCCAATCGCGTCCCAGTAGTATAAAGATAAATCTATGTTCGCGGTTTGAACATAGTAGAGGGTGTTGTAGTCGGCATTTGTTGTTGAGTCATTTATTAAATACGCAAGGCGGGCAAGTTGTTCGGCGGTGGCGATTTGGTAGGGGTCGGTGCTTGTGCCACTGCCACCCGCGAAGGCGTCGGCGTAGTGCCCGTTCGTCCAAAGGTCGGTGTTTTCAGGTGCCGAGGCGGTTATGCTGTTTTGCGGAGTGTCAAATCCCCCCCCCCCGGTTGTCGCTGTACGAGGGGTTACTGAAAAGCACGGCGCC
>CALVNE010000078.1 GCA_944349515.1 uncultured Clostridia bacterium
CCTGTCTTGTTTTCATCTTGAACGGCACCTGTTTTTCTGTATCCTGACGGAGATAAATATTTGTTATTATTCAAATAATTTACAATCTCTGAGCTTCCATGTCCATTTGAATACATATCAAAGATTTTTTCTACAACACTTTTTACTTTTCTATCTACAACTAATTTGTTTTTTATACTAGGATGCTTTTTATAACCATAAGCAGTTGTACTACAAAGATATTCTCCTTGCTTTTGCTTTTCTTTATAAACACTTCTAATTTTCTTTGAAATATCCTTAGCATACATATCATTCATAATTGCTTTAAAAGGTGTTATATCATTATTGTTACTGTCTAAATATGTATCTATACCATCTGTTATTGCTACATATCTAATATTGTTTTTAGGAAAATAATCTTCTATGTAAAAACCAGTTTTAATATAATCCCTACCTAGTCTTGATAAGTCTTTTGTTATAACCATATTGATGTTTTTATCTTCAATATCTTGTAGCATTTCATTAAATCCATCTCTATCAAATGTTGTACCACTTACACCATCATCAACATATTCTTTTACAAAACATAAATCATTCTCCTTTACATATCTTTGCAAAATATTTCTTTGATTACTGATACTTTCGCTTTCTTGCTTGTCGCCATCTTCTCTAGATAATCTGATATACATTCCAACTTTAAAGTCCTGGCTTTTTATATCTAGCATTTAACCTCCTATCCGTAATCATCTACAATTAAATTGTAACGTGCTCAAAATTATTTTGCAATAATATGTAATAATTACTTAGTTTTTATCTTTATATTTTCTAAATAATCTTTAAAAATTAGTCCTATTGTTTCTTTCACATCCTTTTTTTCTTCTGTAAATATACAATATGTATTAAATTCTAGTCGCTTACATTTTGTTTTTTTATTATCTTTATACATACTCTCATCATCTCCAAATTAAATATCTAATACAGAATATTAAAGAAAATGGCTTGATATGACACTTAAAATAAGTGTGTTTGTCAATGTACTAACCGCTTCTACATATAAGCCCACTTTTTATAGTAAAATCGAAGCTGTTTTTATATTTTTTTGCATAAAAAAAGACACCCAATAATGTTTTCACACTATTAGGTGTTATCTTAAGCAACTTTTTGCTAACACTTTTTCTTAATTAATCTATCCGTGTAACGCCTCTGTCATCACACTTTCTTTGCATATTCTATATGCATTTACATATTTTGTCAAGACCTTTTGGAGAAGTTTTTACAATCTTATTGTTTACTATTATTTTCATTCAATAATTTTGTTTCTCCTTGAATTTTTTTCCATTCTTCTTTCTTAGGAAATGCTGACTTTAACTCTTCGCTAGCATTTAATGATGGATATAATTCTACTCCCATATCTAAAAGTTCTATCATCGTAGACATACAATGCACAATTTTTGACTTATCTTCTTCTGAAATTTCACCTTGTTTAGGCATTTTTATATTTTCAAATTCTTTTATGTATTGTTCTTTATGATCCTTTTCTATCTCTTTTTGTATATTTTGTAATGTTTGTTCTGATTTTTCTTTATCTAGTTTCATCTTTTTTATTATATATTCCAAATCCATTTGTTTTATGGTTCTATTTTGTATCCTAATACCATTACATTTTTTTATAAAATCTGCAATCCAATTTAACGTTTTAGCTGCAATTGGTGCTCCTGCTAATATAACTGATAATATAAACCAACTAGATCCAACATCAACTCCAACAAAATTAATTTCTTTATAGGTCTCTCTTAAAATTGGACATTGATTAAATACAAGATTTAATCCTTTAACTATTGTATTTAAATCATCTAATTCTTTTAAATTACTTGGCAATTTTACATATAAATAATTTTCATCGTCAGAATCATCTATATCTCCATTTTGCATATTGATTATCGCCTCACATTTTGCCTTTACTATATTAAAACAATTTAAAAATTTTGGATAATCACTTATTATTATAGCTGTAGTTTCAGTTGTAGCCATAAAATTTGCTCCCATATTAAATATAGCTTTTACTGAATCACCCATAAATTTAAATTCATTTAATTTATATAAAGCTCCACTAATTTCTCTCCAATTATTTATCTTTTGATAAGTATTACCATTTGAAGTAATCTTTTCATTTCTAATATTTAATAATTCATAACATTCTTTTACTTGTTCTTTTAATACTGCTGTTCTCATATCGTTTTAATCACTCCTATTAATATGTTTTCTATTTCTATTATGCTATAAATACTCCTTTAATCCATCAAAAATTTTATAAACCTTTGTCATTGGATTTCTTTCTGATGCTTGTCCATCTTTATTAAGATGCTCCATATACTCACAATTTTCTATTGCTTTATTAAATTGCTCATCGTTATAATCATCTTTATCAAATACTACCCAAACTTGTCCATATACCTTACTTGAGTAATTGACATATTTTTGAGTATATTTTACTAAATCTGTAGTATTTCTTCCAGTTTCTTTTACTTCAATATTAGGTATTAAAACATCTACTTTATTTCCAAATTTCTCATTAATCTTTTTCTTTAATCCATTAAAGTAATTAGGTTCTGTTTTCTTTCCTTCACATACTATTAAGTAATTGGCTGGTGCTCGCCTTTTACTCCTTAATCTATCTTTCCTTGAAACATTATTGTTTCTCATGGCTTATCTGAAATTCTTCTAGAACTGGAATAGCACCATATCTTCCAGTTAAATAATCTTTGTTATATGTTGCGTCATTTCTAACTTTTTTAATAGATTTATTATTTCCATCTTCATCATCTAAAATATAATCAGATAAAGCATACATTTCTGATACACCATCTCTATTCTTCTCGGTAAACCAAATTTCATCTCTTCTAAATGTTTCTTTATTTAAGTTTACTGTATCATGAGTAGAATATATTAACTGTCCATTACCTATATTGGTTTCACTATTATGGAATAAATTAATAATATATCTTGTTAATAATGGATGTAATTTTGCATCTAATTCATCAATAAATAACACCATTCCATTTCTTAGTGCATCCATAAAGAAATCAAATAAATGAAACATTTTTCTAGTTCCATTTGACTCTAATTCTAGGGGTAATGCTTTTAACTCATTATCATCTCCTCTATGAATTAGCTCTACTTTAACTACTCTATTGTTGTTCTGTACTTCTTCTAAAGAATTAGGTGTAGTCTTAATTCCTTCTATTCCAGAATCAAATGTTTTAATAAATCTTAACAATTCTTTTTTATATTTTTCATCACTTAATATTTTTAATGAAATTCTAGTATTTATAAAATCTTCAAATCTTGGATTTCCTAGATCCAAATAATTTGCATTTACAAACCAATCATAAACATTGTTAAAATCTTCATTGTCTTTATCTATCTTGCTATATATATTTAAAAATAAAGTTCTTTCATCAATATTTGCTAGTTCTGATATTTTATTATTTGATTTCATAGTAACATTATTTTTTTCTCTTTCGAAAACCATATAGAATTTATTTATCTTTTTAATATATAGCCATTCTGAAACTATACTATCTTTCAATACATCAAAACCATATTTATATATTTTGCTGTTTTTTGCCAGTATTTCAACTTCTAAACTAATTGGCTCATTATTTATCATAAAACTATATACATTATCTTCATCTATTGGAGAGTTCTTTTTAGAATCGTCACTTACTAATATTCTTTTTTTCATATAATCAAAAGCTTGTAATACATTAGTTTTTCCACTTGCATTAGCACCATATATTGCTGCTACTTTTAAAAGATTAACTTGATCTGTTTTTACAAGATTATATTCATGTTCTTTTAATGATGTAGCTTCCATATCTAGTACATTTTCATCTTTAAATGATTTAAAATTTTTAAAACTAAATCTTATTAACATTTTGATTTTCCTCCTCTCATACTATATTATATGTTATTTTTCAAAAAATATCAATATTTTTGAGATTTTTTCTCAAAAAAGTTTTATTTTTTATATGAACAAGACAAAAATAAAGAAAATATAATTTTCTATTTTTTAAATTATATCTTCTTATATCTTGTAATATGCAATCCAAATAGTTTTTTTAATATTTTTAATCTTTCTTTCTAATTAAGAAAATTCCAATAATCAATCCTATAAGGATAATCAGTACTATTCTTATAAATAACCATTCAAAAGAATGAAAAGCAACTCCTGAAACAGCATTTTCAGGCTTACTATAATCCCAATTTAAGTATGGACTATTTAATAATATTAAAGATATTAAAACAATTATCGTAATTATACATAATGAAATTAGAAACCAATGAGCTATTTTTCTTCGGTCATCTTTCCTTTGTGATAATTGTAAGTTTATTATCTCTAATTTTTCAGAAATTGCTTTTATATCATCAACTTTGGATTCAGAAATGCTTTCTCCAAGTAAAGTACTCACAGTTGTATCTAAAACTTCTGCTAATTTGATTAACATTTCTGCATCTGGAACAGATAATCCTTGTTCCCATTTAGAAATTGTTTGTCTAACTACATTTAATTTTATAGCAAGTTCTTCTTGTGAAAGTCTTTTTGATTTTCTTAGTGATTTAATGTTTTCTTTTAACATTTTACAACAGCTCCTTTCTTTACAAATATTATATAAAGAACTGTCCGTTGATACAAGCAATGCTTTTTAACATTTTAGATTTTTCTTTATAAATTAGCATTTTTTTACTTATATATTGTGATTTGTAGTTATTTAATATTCTTTTTCCACTTTCTAATTTTACCTCTAAAATTTTTAAAATTAGCAATAGTGTTTAAATGAATTAATCTACATACACTAAATTCCTTACCATTCGTTTTAGCCCAATTCCTTTTTCCATCTTCAAATAGTTCTTCATCAGAAAAAGTATTTATTAAATCTACTATACTTTCAACTTTTTGATTAAAATTATTTATTAATTCATTTAAGGAATAATTATTGTACTTATCATAAAAGCTTTGATATAACCAACCTAAATCATTCCACTTCCATTCTGTTGCAAGTGTTGTCTCTTGTATCCCTTTTTGTTCTTCATCTTCCCAAGCTAAAACTAAATCCATCCAGCCAATGCAAAATGTTAACATTTGAAAAGGACTATATTCTATTTCTTCATCTATTTTATTCATAGATGTTTCTTCTATATCAGAGTATTCTTTTATGAATAAATTTGCATTATTTTTAATTGCCTCTATCAATTCCGATTTATTATCATATTTCATAATTTTGACACCTTTCTATCAAAAAATTATAATTATTTTTTATTTGGTTTTCTTTTTATAAAAAGTAATTTTTTTAAATCTTCTAATATTGAATAATCAGTTATATTAAACATAACCCATTTTCCATCGTAGTATGTTTGTGCATTATCATAGGTTTCTAGTACATCAGAAGACAGTTCGTTCCTTATTTCTTCAACTTTAGTTCTTTCATCTTTAGCAAAGATAATCATAAATCCCAATGTGTTATCTTTAAAATAAAATGCACATAAAGTTTTTCCACCTTTTCTAAACTTATATTCATAACGTCATTTTTTACCTCCATTATTCCATATTTGTTCCATATCATAAAGTTTTGTTATTTCATCAACAATATCATAAAAAATATTAACCTTATCAAATCCCACTAATTTTTCAAGTTCTTCTTTTTTTATATTTTCCATAACTAAATACTCGCTTTCAAATTATTATTTTATAATTCTACTAAACTTTTTTCAAAATCTTTAACATAGTATTTTATATTCTTCGTGCCTTTTGTGATAATAGTATGTCCTTCTTCTTCAAGTAATCTTTTTTGCAATTCGATGGCTTCTGGATATTTTACATTTAACTCACCATCTGATTTTAAAGTTCTCCAATATGGTGTAATATCTGTATTTCTTTGATAACTTGCCCAAGCAGCAATATTAACAAATATTCCTGCTGTCATTGGATCAGTAAAATCCGCATTATTTTTCTTTGCTAAATAATCTCTCATTTGTCCTACTGTAATAAGTTTTCCTTTTGGTACTTTTTTCATCAATTTATCATAATAAAGAGGTGGTGCAAAAAACATTTTATTTCCACCGTACTTTTTTCTTGTCTTCTCATCCTTGACAATTTGTATTTTAGGCATATCCTTATTATTTTTCAACATTGCATTAAAATCTTTCTTATTTTCATTAGCCATATTTATTATAACTCCAATCTTAAATAATTACTATTTGCCCCATATTATCATAAATGAGAGTAATTATCAATATAACTACTCTCATCAAAATTGTAATTTGTCTTAGCCTTTATATAGATTTATGTTTTATCCAAATCTGAGCAATGCATTCATTACATTCTTTATTTCTATTTACACATCTAGAGCAATAATTGTGTTTTTTATAATAATCCTTACCTAAATCTTGATAAAATTCATATCCACATCTTTCCAGTACAATCTTTGAATTTGGATATTTACCCTTATCTCCCCATGCTTCATAAATAATATCATTTTTGCAATTATGACTGCATAAATTCAATAGTCTTGTTCCAATACCATTACCTTGATATTTTTTATCTACTACTAAATATAGAATTTCTTTTACATTTTTTAGTTTTAAATTATATGTATCTTGTTTCTGTATATTACTTATACCGCAAGCACCAACTACTTTACTATTTACAGTACATACGTAATAGTTATTGATACTTTTAGATACATCTTCTATATTACTTTCCAAAATTGTTTTATTAGATTCTAAATTACATGTTCCAAGCAAGTTAGTAACAAGACTTGCAATAGAATTAATGTCTTTAAATGTTGCTTTTCTATAATTCATATATACCTCACAAATTACTATATTTCTTACTAAATTAAATTGTAATTTGTGTTAATCCTTAACGATTTTATTTATATAAATTGCATAACTAATTGATACAACTATTAAAAAT
>CALVNE010000079.1 GCA_944349515.1 uncultured Clostridia bacterium
ATGTATTCATAAAATCGAAACCAAAATAAGTCACGACCAACTCGCCAACGGAGTGCGAGTTGCGCATGGTCGTGAATGAGAAAAAACAAGCGAAATTCCTCTTATTTTTTTAAAATGTTTTTCAAAAATCTCTATAAAAACAATGTCTTTTTGAATTTTTTTTGAAAAAAATATAATTAATTGAAATATTCTTTAATTTATGATATCATATGTATGAATTAGATTCAAGAGAGGTAATTATGAAAAAGAAATTAATGATTTTTGTTCTAGCTTTTGCTTTTATATTACCATGTGGTATTTGGTTGAGTGCATGCGGTAGTTCTGACACAACAAGTTATTCAACTTGTGAAGAAAAATACACTATTCAGGCCGATGGCTGGAAAAGAGGAATTGAAGGAAACGAAATCATATCAGATCTTTCGACAATGGGACTTGAGAATGTAGCTTATGATTTTAGTTATATTAAAGAACAAAATTTTGGCAGGGACAATTTAATTTCTGCTTCATCATTATCTTCTAACGAAAATGATGATAATTCAAAAGAAAAAGATCAAATTGGTAATATGAAGTCCACAACAATCAAATTTGAAAATGTGGACTATAATGGGTTTGTGAATTATGCTGAATATATGTTTACTGATCACTCTGCATTTTACAATGATGAACTACAATCTGTTGAAGATGCCTTTGACTTGATTGAAAGAATTGAAGATAATGGATCAATTTTTTATGAATTTAATTCATATTTACAACACGGAAGTAAATATTACAATGTTAACATTTGTTATGTTTATAGTGGAGAAAACAGTATGGTTTCCGCAATGGAAATGTATGTCACTGTTCCAGTCTATTTAAAAAACAAACTTAAAGATGTTGATGTTGCTTTGAGATTAGGTGAAGTTGTTGAAACATGGCCAGGTTGGACACATTTAAATTATGCAGAAACTCCAATGTATAAATACATTCCATCAATATATAGCGATTACTATGAGATTTCAACCATAAATGGCTTAACACAGATTTATGTTCCATTTTATACAAAAGACATGCAGAACTTTTATGAACAAAAACTCAAAGAAGAAAATTTTGTTAATGGCAATATTCAAAATGCTCCAGATGTTCTTAAAGAAGTTATACAACAAAGTATAAATAGATTAAATGGCGTAAAATACTATACCTATAATATGATAAACAACATTTGGCATTTGGCAGTTTTTCAAAATAGCGGATATATGCAAATTTCAGCATATCTCAGCACGAAAGAAAACCCAGAGAGCATTGAATTGAAAATTGATGGACCAAATACATTTGACACTTACCAAGACTTTCAAAATGCTTTTAACAACACAACAAAAAACTTTGGAATTTCCATTCCTTTTAAAGATTATTCATTTATTGACAGTTATTATATGTCAACTTCAAATTCTGTAAATGGTCAACAATTGAAAGTTGGTTTCAAAATGACAACAACAACTCCATATGAAGTTTATCAACAAGGGTTGAATGAAATAAGCAATTCACTTACAAGAGACTTTATTTATCAAGGAGCCGGAGTTTATGTATGTAGCTCAGACTTAATATTGGCAAAACAAATTGCTGGACTAGAAAACACCTATTACACATACAATTCCAATTTAACAACATATAGGGAAGAACAATATAATTATGCCTTCAAAGAGACTGACAATAGAGAAGAAATAATTGAATCTATTATTAATAACTATCTTATTTATTGGCCAGAAGAAAATTTATGGGCAGCTTTCCCATATGGTATTTATGGACAAAAATTTTTAAACGTTGATGAAAACGGAAGAATCATTTACGAACTTAATTATTATGTGACTTACACAATAAGACAAAATAAAATTGATAAATTTAACCTTGCAGACATTATTCATTCAAATACTGACATGCAAAAAAATCTTTTAGATGCAGAAGTATTAACAGGTTATATAGATAACGATCCAATTGTTATACAAAAACAAGATAACTATATTTTTATGACAATCTTAAATAATGACAATGCAAAAGAATGCTATAAAGAAATTATTTATTTTGAAAATGAAAATGCTCGCTTAAATTATGAGAAAAACAACAGTTTAGTAGGGAATGAAATATTCTATTCTTCAGATGGTGTAAGCGGAGATCTTAGTTCATATATAAATTCTAGCAAAATAATTGAACTTTTGCACAAATTTTATAATCTTCAAACTCAAAATCAAAGTCAAGTTGATGACTTTATGGCAAAATATGTTGGGGATGAAGCATGGATGTTTAAGTTTGTTGATGATAATATCATTCCATCTTCGCAAACTGGAATATTAAGTGGTGAGTATTTAGAACTGCTACCTGCGTATAAAGAAATGGGTTTAAGTGATACCACTTATCAATGGTTTTCATATAGATTGGCTAACAATAGTTATATAAATTTTAGTGTTTACTATGGAAAGAACGGATTTTTAAAATTGTATATTGTGGCAATAGATAACGATTCAAAGTTTGAGCCTATAATTGATGGGAAAAAACATTTTAACTATTATAATACAATCAGCGAGACAACAAGCCCTGAGTTATTGCAAATAATCGCAACATTTGTTGAACAATATGTGAATTAAAACTCAATAAAATCAAAAGAGCGTTTTCAAATTAACGCTCTTTTTTATTGCAAAAACCTATACACCCTTTTACACCCTTTTTGTTAGTTTTTAGTCAGTTTTAGTTAGTTTAAGTTAGGAAATTGCGATTTTCAAGACTTGAAAAAATCTGGTCAAAAAGTGGCAATTTTTATACACCCTTTTTTAAAATTTATACACCCTTTTGATGTTTTTGGCGATTTTGAAAAGTTATTTTAAAATAAGAAAAGTCCCTAATTTAGGGACTTTCAGAGTGGTTGGCTTGAGTGGACTCGAACCACCGACCCCCACCTTATCAGGAAAAGTCTTTTTAAAGTGTGGGTGGGACACCTACTGCCTTTTGACCTTTATTTACAAGAATTTTAGCACAACAAAATTTCTTTTGTAACAAAACAAGAGCAATTTTCTGTTGCAGTTTGTTGCAAATGTGCTTATTTTTGATATATTATTCGTTTTAAAACGGTCTAAAACTATGTAAGTCTAAAATTTTTTATCATCTTCTTTGTTTCCCATAAAAATTTACTATTTGTATTTTATCTTGTGCAGTCAAAACAAAAGAATTTTCTCCAGAATAATTTTTAAAGTATTCGAATTCGATTACTTTAAAAATTGGATTGTTTAATGTTTCCCATAATCCTAAATATTCTATTATAGTAGAATTGTTTCTTAACCAATTATTAATAACTAATCTAGAATGATTAGGAATTTTTTCTTTTGCTATGTCTGTTAAACAAATATAATTTTCTTAATTAACTTTTTAATAATTTAAAGATATTCCCTTAACTATAACTTCGTTTTTGTCGTCTAATTTTCCTTTTTAAATCTTATTATAGGACGTTTGTTATTATATTTGTCAAAAAATCCTTCATCTAAACACAAGAGTTCTTCAATCTGATTTAATGGTAAACCTAGTCCTCTTTCACTTAAATCTTGTTCAAGTTCTTCAACGGTATATCCATTTTCAAACAGCATTTCTAAACTAAATTTAAATAAAGATGGTTTATATATTTGAATTACATTATCAAGAGGCTCATTCTTTCTATATCTATGATAAGAATAATTTTTTATATATTTTAAATATTCATCATTGGTAATAATTCCCAATTGTTTTGCTCGTATAAGCATTGCACCTATTGATACAAACCATTTTTGTTTAAGTCTAACAAAATCATTTAAACTTCTTACAGATTTCATATCTTCAATAAATTCATCTTTTGGCAATAGGAATGCAGAGGCGAATAGATTAGCCTCATTTTCTAATTGATTTTGCTCACTTTTGGATAGTTCCGAATAGTTATAGGAATTATGGAGAATTATATGTCCGAGTTCATGTGCTAATGAAAAATTCTTTCTAGCCCAACTCTCTTTATAATCTTCTACTATTACACAAAATAATTTGTTGTTTTTAATTCTAACCTGTTGCGTATATCCATCTATTTTATAATTAAGTCTCCCATAGAGGGGGTTAAAACTTGAAACTATAATTCCATTATGCTCTAAAACATTGATGATATTTTTTATAGGTTTATTGGAGATTTTCCAATAATTTCTTAATTGATTGGACTTTTCTTCTATACTTAAATCATTATCTAAATCAGGTAAATTTAATTTAGGCAATTCTAAATATTCACATAAAAATTCATATAAATATAAAACTAAATCTGTTTTTACTTCTTGATTTCTTTTCTCTATAGCATCTGCAGCGGCGCTTGCTCTAAAAAATGTGTTTTGAGTTTCAAAACTAAATGTGTATGGAGTGGTTAAAAATTCGTTTTTGCATTGTAATGTTTTTAAAAGTTTTAGATAAATATCAAATTTGGGTTCCGTGTCATTGTTTTCATATTGGCTTAAGGCTTGTTTTGTAATGCCTAAAACATCTGCTAATTCCGACAAAGTATAACCAGCAAGGATTCTTGCGGTTTTTAGTTTTTCTCCTATTATTTTCATAAAATAAACCTCCTTTAATTATTTTATGAATTCTTTTCTTGGTCTTTAGAAATGTCTTCGTTCTGTTTAAATTTGACATCTGACTTAATTTTGATTTCATAAGTAGGTCTCTTTTCTACTAGTTCATCTTCGCTCTCATCTAAGATTTCAACATCCGGCAAAATAAATTCGTTCCAAGATTCATCAGTTTTATACACTTGGTAGTTTTTGCACATATATTTTCCCGTAATTCTATAAAGCTCTCCAGATTTATGGTTAAATTTACAAACTAATATACAGTATTCTTTAATATCGTATACATTAGAAAATTGTGCCGTTAAAGATTGTAACAAAGAGATTAGGTTCTCATGAGTGTTTATTTCTACTTCTTCGCCAAACATATTTGTTTGAACACCATTCCCTTCATGAGAACTTGAAAGACAAAATGCATCTGTAAAATGAAACTTATCAATGGATTTTCTTTTTAAAAGGCTGTAAAATTTATTGTCGCTACAAATTGTGTAAAGCGTTTTTTCATTTTCATCATAAACAACAGCCATTTCATAGGAATGTCGCCTTATTTTTTCAACATGTAATCCATTTTGATTTTTGAGTTTGTGCAGTCCAGAAAAAGCATAATTGTAATTCATGACCCATGGATGATTGTTGTATTCTAATCTCATCTGCTCTCTTTCAATTCTGCTATCTTGCAATCCTTTTTGAATAGCTTCGACTATAAGTTTTTTGATATTTTTCATTGATTATCTCCTTTTTTTATTTGTATTATACCTAGATAATACAACAAAAAGAGAAAGTATGTCAAGAAAAATTCGATAAAAAATCAAGAAATTTTAGAAAATCGTGTTGTTTGGTAAAGTAATTGGATGAAATTGGGTGGCTCAGAGAATTATTTGATGCTGTTGCAAGCAGTATAATTTTATCAATATTTTATAAGAAAATCAAGTTTTAACACAAAATTTTGAGAAAAAGGATACAATATTATAATAACTATGTTATAATAACTTTATGAATGAACACAAAACAATAAGCAAAATTACTAAGCAATGCGAAAATGATATTGAAAAAAGTAAAAGTTTGCTCGATAGTGATTGGGTTGTGAAGAACTTTTCAAAAGATGAAGCAAACAAACTTAAAACAATTATGATTGCAGTGCACGGATTTTCAAGTTCAAGAAATTC
>CALVNE010000080.1 GCA_944349515.1 uncultured Clostridia bacterium
CGACAAGACAATTATACATATCTGTTTCTTATCAAAGAAGAATTTTTCCCATAGACACAGAAAATTTTACGCCCTCGTTGCATTGGCTATTTCTTTCTGACTGAGATTGGCTTTTTCTCTCCGACTCTGAGTGGTTAATTCAGTCCGACGCTAACATATATCCAGTATGTCTGCAATCTTTAAAGAAATAATGGTATCTTTTTCGCCTAAATATTCAAGGTGCTCCAATTTCTTTCCCCGTAACAATAGCACCAGGATAATAGCCAATAATGGGACTATTAATTTATGTCCTCTAAACACCTCAAGCAAAACTTGCGTCTTTAACACTGCTATTTCTATTTCACTTAATGTAAAATAACCTCCAATTAAAGCGAAAACTCCAGAAATATAATCCATTGGCTCTTTACGGACCGGTAAGATAAATTTATGATAGATTTTAAATTCCAAGTTCTTTATATACACTTTCATTATAATAATATGCTCCTGTCTTTCCTTCTCTCCGGTAACGTTCATCTGAAGCTGGCCAATGTTCTAAAGCATATTGTAATATTTTTGCATTAAAGCTGATATGCACAGCAAGATTATTCCTCATCAATGCAGGACATAAATCTGCATCTGCACTTCTCTTCCCGTTCAAATTCACAACTATACATGGAAGTTCTCTTTTTATAGCCTGCTCAATTTCCCACCTTACATACTTATATAAATATTTTGTATGTTCACCTACTAAAAGCACAAATACTTTTGTATTTCTAAATCGTTCCTGAAGCCCAGCTTTGATTGATGCTTCGCTTTTATCGTATATGTTATTGATATCATGAGCATCATAAAAATCAAATGGAGTATAGTCATTTTGTCTCCATGCTCTCATCAAATTATAGTACCTCAAATCATTATCAGCATCCATTGATACATATACTTTGTTCCTATATGCCATCCCAATAAATCTCCCTTCTACCTTTATTTCTTTTCACAAGTGTCATTTATAAATCGTTATATTTATGGACTTTCGGATTACATGCCTCCAGATATCCCCTTATTAATGGCAGTATATATTCTACGGATTCCAGCTGTGCTTTTGCTTCATCCGCGGATGCTATGAAGAAATCATTATAATCGCTTTCTTCTCTTTTCATTTTCAATCTTGCCAAGCGTCTGCCCATTTCTCCCGGAAACTTTCCAGTAGCAACGAATTCTTTATTGAAATATGCCACAACATCTTTATGCCGTTTGAAATCAATACTTTCCAACGCAAGGACAGCACGTACTCCGTAAAACACTGCATAATAAGAACGATTAATGCAGTCTCTATAAAATCCATTCTCGAAACACATTTTTGCATTTTTGTAAGTTTCTTCCGCAAGAGAAAATCTGTATTTCGATAATTCCATGTCCTTATTCACATCATGCACTGAGCCTTACCCCCTCATCTCTGACATTACGATAGTAGGGCAGATTATCTGCCCAATAGTTAAAATGATCGATATTAGTCATTACTGGGGAAATATCAACTCCATACTTCATCATAAAATCAAAAGCAAGATCACTGATCTGATCTGAAATCTTCTTTATGCCTTCCTCTCCCAAAGAGACCAGAAGCATTACATCAATGTCCGAAAACTCGGAATAATCCCCCCTTGCATAGGAACCATACACAATAACACTATCCAGCGAATTACCCAATATTTTTCTTACACTTTTTGCAAACTCTTGCATTACATCTGAAATATGAACCGGCATACAACCTCACCACTTTCTTAACAATAATCAAAATATCTCTTTTATTCTATATTCTCTGTCATTTTCATTATATCTCATACAATAAAATTTGTATATAATTTCAGCCCTGCTTAATGAAGCTCCTCGTATTTAAAATTATCGAAAAACCCCTTGGATTTGTTGCGATCAAAGGTTTGTAGGTCTCACATGATCATGTAGTTGTGGTAATTCCTTGTATTTGCCTGAGAATCCACCAATCCCGCAAACGCTTATACAAAAACTGCCAGCCTCACACAGTCAGAATTCTTCTGGCTGCGTGAAACCGGCAGTTAAGCGTGAAAACGCGCCTCCCTGTTTTCCCCTACTCCTCGTCTTTGCTGCAGATCTGCAGCCGGTGCTGGTATTTTTCCCGGGTGGCCAGTCCGCCGCGGATGTGCCGCTCTGATTTATTCACATCCAGCACTACCCGGGCCCGGGCGGCTAGGGAAGGGTTGATGTGCTCCAGGCGGTCGGTGACGTCCTTGTGCACCGTAGACTTGCTGATCCCGAATTTCTTCGCCGTCTGCCTTACTGTCGCATTATGGTCTATGATGTAATTGGCAATGGCAACTGCCCGTTCTTCGATATATTCCTTCATGAGGCTGCCTCTGAGAACGTTTTTTACATCATATTAATAGTTAGACGAAATTATGCATGGCTTAATTCTGCCCTCTTGTATGCTTGGAATCAATATGATACGGTTTTGAAAAAATCCTTTGTATCTATATTTTTTCTTTCTCCTCCTCACGTTTATATATCCGCTTCCCGAATTCATATGCCTCCATTAAATGATCCGTTTTACCAATGCCGGGCCTGCCGTTGGTGTCGCCGCATCCTCCTGCCAGCAGCATTCCCTTGTTATGAAAGCCGATATAATTTACCATCGTAAACTGATAATAAGAGACCGCCTGTTCAAAGGTCCAGAAAAAGTCGTCGGCAGATGTCATCAGCAGCGCGCAGTCATGAACCGGATACTTTTCATACCTTCCCAAAGGTGGGTTATCATCCTTTTGGGCAATGCAGTAAAAGCGCTCAATAAAGGCTTTAATCTTCGATGATATGGTCCAAAAATATAAGGGCGATGCGAACACCAGCAGATCTGCCTCTAAGATCTTTGGAACCAGGGAATTAAAATCATCCTTCTGCACGCAAGGCTTCCCACAACGGCAGGCATTGCAGCCGATACATCCGTTCACCTGCAGCTGATTTAAAGAAATCAGTTCTGTCGCATGACCCGCTTCCATAGCGCCCTTCATAAACGCATCCACTAATTGGGCCGTATTTCCTTTCTTGCGTCCGCCGCCTAAAATAATCAAGATCTTTTTCATCAAAACCTGCACCTTTATCTGTTTTTCAGTTCCGTATACTTTTTCTTGCTCCCGTAGGCTTTCTCCACCGGATATTTCTCCGCGTTTTTCTTCACTTTTTCCAAAATAATTTCATCCAGATCAAAGCCACAGGTGTCCGCCATCAAAATGCAATAATTCAGAACATCCGCCAGTTCTTCCCGCATTTTGTCCTTTTTCTCTTCACAGCGCACATCCCCGGCGCTCCACTGAAAGATTTCCAGCAATTCTGCCGCTTCCAGGGAAATGGAAATTGCCAGATCCTTAGGATTATGAAATTGCTTCCAATTGCGTTCCTCTCTGAATTTTAACACCTGATCAATGGTTTCCTGCCTCATGATCCCTTTCCCTTTCTTTTTATTGTTTGTTGCAAGCTTCTTTCCATTATACTATGTTCGGGAAATTATTCAAACAGAAACAGGGATGGAACTTTGCTCTTCTCAAAGTTCCATCCCTGCAGTTTTCTTTATATTTTCCAGCAGATTTTCCTTATCCACCCCTGGAGAGCTTCCAACTCTCCCAGCTGGATTCCTCTCAGAGTGTCATACAGCTTCTTTGTCACTGCCCCCGTCTCCTTCATTCCGCTGGGGAAGCAGATCACATAGGCTCAGGTAATACTCCGC
>CALVNE010000081.1 GCA_944349515.1 uncultured Clostridia bacterium
CAGGAATCAAAATAGGCATATAATAAAAGTAGGAATTTCCTACTTTTGATTGGAGGTATTATATGTCTGAAATTTTAGTAAATGATGCAAGGGTAATGTCTAAAGGACAGGTAACTATTCCCAAAAACATCCGTGCAGCCCTTGGAATTTCGGCAGGAGACCGTGTGACTTTTATTCTGGAAAATGGAACCGTTCGTGTTTTGAATTCTGCTGTTTATGCGATGCAAAAGTTTCAAGCAGAGATGAAGGGGGAAGCCCAAAACGCTGGTTTTATTTCAGAGGAAGACGTAGCAGCTTGGATCACAGCCTCGCGGCACAAGGAGAATGATGAATGAAAATTATGCTGGATACTAATATAATTATTTCAGCTGCACTTTTCGATCGATTGCGACTCTACCACAGACAGCCGGAAGTTTAGAAGCGCTGAATTTAGGGAAATCTGTAACCAAATCTATAATATAGTGGATCGAAAGGGGCGGGAAAGGTGAGAAAAAAACTTCCCATCGGAATCGAAAGTTTTGAAGAGTTCCAGTCTGAAGATTTTTATTATGTAGATAAAACGATGTTCATTGCAGAACTTCTGCAAAATTGGGGAAAAGTAAATTTATTTACCCGTCCGAGGCGGTTTGGAAAAACCCTTAACATGAGCATGTTGAAATGTTTTTTCGAAATCGGCGGTGAAAAAGGGTTGTTTGACGGCTTAATGATCGCCCGGTCAAAGAAACTATGCGAGGAATATATGGGACAATTCCCAGTCATTTCCATCAGCCTGAAAGGTGTAGAGGGATCCAATTTTGAGATGGCCTGCGCAGCGTTACGCCGAATTATTGGTAATGAAGCGCGGCGGTTCAACTTTTTGACGGAAAGCAGCAAATTGGATTTCAATGATTGGCAGCTTTATTATGCATTGACAGATCTGAAAAGCGGAACATTCACGATGACAGAGGAAATACTCGTGGATAGCCTGCGTACATTGTCAGAACCGCTTGTCCAGCATTATGGCCGTAAGGTGATCCTGCTGGTTGATGAGTATGATGTTCCGCTGGACAAGGCATTTCAGGCTGGTTATTACAATGAGATGGTCGGCCTGATTCGAAATATGTTCAGCAATGCATTAAAGACAAATGAGAATCTTTATTTTGCTGTCCTTACAGGCTGCTTGAGAATCTCCAAAGAAAGTATTTTTACAGGGCTGAACAATCTGAATGTTATGACAGTATCCGATCCCTACTATTGTGACAGTTTTGGTTTTACAGAAACCGAGGTGCAGGAGCTTCTCAATTACTACGGATTGGAACGATTCCAGGATACGATTCGTGATTGGTATGATGGTTATCAGTTCGGTAATACGTCTGTTTATTGTCCATGGGACGTCATCAAATATATTCAGATATTACTAAGGAATCAAGATGCAGAACCAGAGAACTACTGGGCGAATACCAGCGGGAATGACCTGGTTCACCGCCTGTTGCAAAAGGCAGACCAGACCACACGGGATGAAATTGAAACACTGATCAATGGCGGCTACATTGTAAAATCTGTCCGGGAGGAGCTGACTTATCGAGATGTAGACGAGTCCATCGGCAATATTTGGAGTGTTTTGTACTCGACCGGTTATCTCACACAGCAAGGCCGCCTGCCAGGGAAACAGATGAAACTGGCGCTGCCCAACCGGGAGATCCGGGAGTTGTTTATTGACTTAGTGAAGAACTGGTTCCAGGATACTGCCCTCGCGGATACTGTGCGGATCAGCCGGTTCTGCGCAGCGTTCCCAGCGGGGGATGTCGCTACAATCCAGGATATGCTCAATGATTATTTATGGGATTCCATTAGTGTCCGAGACACAGCGGTAAGAAATAATCGGAAAGAAAACTTTTATCACGGTATGCTGCTCGGGCTTTTACGCAGCCAGGGAAACTGGCTGATCCAGTCCAATGCGGAGACAGGCGAGGGATATAGCGATATTACCATTTGCACGCCACATAGGACAGGCATTGTAATTGAAATAAAATATGCCCACGATGGGCAGCTGGAAGCCGCCTGCAAAAATGCGTTGAAACAGATTGATCAGAAGAAATATGCGCAAGGACTCAGGCAGCGCGGGATGAAAAAGATTTTAAAATATGGCATAGCATTTTATGGGAAGGATTGTATGGTGGCCATAGCCCATCCCGTTTTGTAGGCGGGTTGGGCTATTATGCTCGTATGAACCCGTGTCCCGCAGCAAGCCACGAGGAATCTGCCCCTGAAATTACAGAATCTTTTGCTTATCCAATTCTCTTACTACAGCAATTGGAAGTTCCAGAATTTTCGCTACGGTGTCCACACTAAAGCCTTCTGCCAGCTCTTTTTTGCCTTGACAATTAGTTCTTCCGTAATCAATTCATCCATTAATTTACAAACAGCCTCATTACCTCCCTTTGTCTCCTTCAGATACCGTACCCTCTCTTTCAGCGATGTTATATCTGAACAAGAATAACATCGCTTCTGTTGTTTTGATGGGAGCGGAAAGGTCATTTATCAATCCACCACATCAAAAAACTCTTCTATATTGCTGCCTTTACGGTCAAGCAGCTCCCATGCAAGATCTGTCCGGGTGATCGTAATATCAAAGCTCTTTTTCTTCATAATGTTTCACCAAACGGTCTGCATCTACAATAATAAATTTCGCCAGGCAGTTCGTCTGAGATTCTGTTTTTATTTTCCTCAGGAAATTGGTATATCCTCCGCCATGCATATTAATTGGCTTTAACGTAATCTGCACATCCTGACGCTTCCTCATTTGGTCGATATAGTTGTATTCTGTATCCCCTTCGCAGAATACGACAAACCGCTTTTGTAATTTACGCTCCGGTCTACTCAAATGCCGTACCTCCCAGGATTCCCTTCATATAAAACTCATAAATGCGTGTGGTTTCGTATCGGACCTCCGGAAAATCAGACAAGGAATACATTTCCGAAGTCAGCTGTTCCCTATCTTTTGTAACGAAATAAATCTGCTCTTTCATGTAAGTCTTTAAGTCCAAATGTAGCACATTGTGGGTAGAGAAAATAAACTGCCCATGATGTTCAGTCCCATTTATAAAGGCAGTCACCCGGTCAGACAGGATCGGATTCAACACACGATCCATTTCATCCGCAAATACCACTTTGTTTTCATAAACAACACGGAAAATATACACTGCCCAGGCAAAAAATTCGCGGACTCCTGCCGAGTCCATTTGCATTTCTCTTCGGAAATCGTTCCCCTTGCTTCCTTTGCGGATAATGACCGTTTTACTATATGGCTTTTCCTCATCCAGCTCAATGCTGCAGATACTGTAATCTACCATGCGGAAAATCTCCAGATATCTTTTGTCTTTTAAAATTTTTAAATCTTCTTCCAGTTTAATGATACTGTTTAATTGATCCAAAGTTAGAGATTCCGGATACAAAGTTTCAGTCATCCATTCAACAACCGCCAACGCATCTTCATTTCCCAATAAGGCCAATTTTGATACCAAAAGTCCAAGGCTGTCACTTGCGAGAAATTGGTCGAGCCGCCTTCCTAAGCTGCCAATGCCTTT
>CALVNE010000082.1 GCA_944349515.1 uncultured Clostridia bacterium
GGAAGTGGAGCTACATAGTAATCCTGTTTTTGAGCATCATGAGAAAGTCCAAACATAACGGCTTTGTTTTCTAGCTTTCCTTTCACAATAACTCTGAAGCTGCCGTTTCTGTTTTCTCCGGTTTTTGGTATTTTAATTTTTATATTGGTTTCGCTTCCGTCAAATGTGTCCTTTTCATTGTCATTGGCGTCAGTAATCTTTGTTTCTTCCGGCACATCACCGTCTAAAACAACCCGAAAACTATTAATTTCAACATTTGATTTGATAGTATACTCTTGTGTTAAATACTCTCCATCATCAACAGCAGAGGGAGTTGCAGGATTAACCGCCAGCCATGTGGCATATACATATTGATTTTCCTGTCCCTTTGCCACAAGTGACTTCATTGCCTGAAGCACAGATTCGTTGTGTTCGCCGTTAGCCTGCCAATCATTAAGATTGCTGTAGTTATCATGCACTGTAGCCCAAACAGCCATTTTTGTTGCGTAGTATGCCTCATAATCTGTTGATACCCCAAGCTCCTGCGGTGACTTATAGGGATAACCGTTTGTGATAACTCCCCAAACATGAGGGTCAGTATCAAGCTGATCTACATCGACATCGTATGTTTTCGCGGCTAAATCCTCAACGCCAGGTCGGTTTGGGTTCGCGCAGTAGGCTGGAAGCTCCTGCCCGTCATCTGTTCGGTAAACAATAACGGCAGGCGCGAAATTTTCAGCGTCTATAATGCCTTTCCATGTAAGGAGCTGTGGACCCTTGTCCTGCTTTATATAAAGATTCACCTTATTTAAAGCCGTTTCAAGAGAGTCTCCCGCGAAAACCGTTACGCCGGATGTTAACAGGAGCATAGCCGCCAACAAAAACGAGAACAATCTCTTTATTGTTTTCATTCATTTTTCCTCCTTTTCAGCAATAAAAAAGAGACTCTGTTTTATAACAAAGTCTCAGAAGATATGGTTTTTCTATAATTTTATGCTTATTTGTTTGGCAGAATATAGCCTTTTAGCTCAAGACCGTATGGATTTTTAAATTCATCAAAAGTTTTCCTTCTAACTGTTCCGTCATAATCAGGATCAAACTTGCTTTTATTTATGTCATACGTTCCATTCGCTTCTGTGTAATAAATGGTTATAGGCGTTCCATTTTCATCGCGTTCCACATATTCCACAAACACAGCATGCCCCGGCCAGTCTCTGAATTCCTCTGTTGGTATATAGACGGCAATTGATTGCTCAGGTACATCATTTATGCTGTATTCCGCTTTTATTCCATCGCTTAGGCGAACGTTTTGAAGCCATTCTTTAATTCCGCCCATGCCCTGTGTCAATGGCAGCCATATATCATGCACTTCTTTAAACCTTCCGTAAGCATACCATGCGCATTCTCCTATGGAAAATGTGGCGTAGGCTTCTTCATAACTGGAGGCTCTGGTCAAATCAAGGTTTTCTCCGTCTTTTAGTATTTTCCCAAGCGTTGTACCGACCTCCGGCGCTTCCGTAAGCGGCGGTATTGTTTTTCTTTCCGGATTTTCCGCTTCCGCATTGCTTATTAATTCTTCAGATGGAACAATAAAGTGTACTGTCGGCCAGCCATATTCATCGTAAGTAACCTCAGTAATTTCGGCTCCTTTCCATGGCAATGAATAGTTATCAGCGGCCAGTACAGATGACGCATAGGATACAGAAAGAGCAATCAACAGAACAAAGCCAAACAACTTATTTTTCATATATACCGCCTCCATATTTTATAATAATATATCTACCTCCTTTGTATCCTAATTCCACCTACACTTCAAGTTTTTTATAATTTTTCAGCCCAGAAATCTACCGCAGCAAGAAGAAAGTCAGCGCAGCCGTTCTGCTCTCTGTCGTAATATTTTTTAAACCTCTCATCCTGCACGTATAAACTGACTACGCCTTTATGTTTTTGTTCCGTATAATCTTTCCAAGAATATCCGAGCCATTCTTTGTGCAGGGAGGCAACACTGCGTCCTGTCTCACTTTCGGGACTTGCTTTTGATATTACGGCCGCTTTCAAAGCTTCCAACACTTTCTTCCCAAGAGTTTGAAATTTTTCATAATCCTCTTTAGATAGGGACAACACTTTATTTACAGCCATATCTACCTCACTGTCGCCGTATTTTTCTCTGGCTTCCTCGCCATATAACTTCTCATACTGATCTACTATATCTTTTTTAAAAGCTTCAAACTTTTCAGAGTCGCGCATAATAAATTCTCCTTTCACAGACGCTATTGTGTCCTTCACTGTGTCTATCAATTTTGAAAGCCGTTCCCTTCGATTTTCAAGTTCTGTCAAATGCTCATTAAGGGCTTTAAGCATATCAAAGTTTTCGTCATACAGTATGAAGCGGATTTTTTCGAGAGACAGTCCTCTTTCCCTATAAAACAATATCTGCTGAAGCAGGTTAACTTCTTTATCGCCGTAAAACCTGTATCCGGCTTCGTTTGTTCTTGAAGGGTGAAGAAGATTTATCTCGTCATAATACCGTAAAGTGCGCGCGCTCACTCCGGATAATTTTGACAACTGACTAATATTGTATTCCATTTATATCCGCCTCCTTACTGTAACTTTATTTTACAGGTTTACGCAGCGTCAAAGTCAAGGGGTATTATTGAAAAAGTTTTTAATCCACTTCCACAGCCTGAACGCAAAGACGTTTGTCAGGAACGTCCTCCACACATGTAATAAGCGTAATTCTATTGTCATCTGTGTATTGCAGTCTTGACCAGTCTGTCTCGCTTATTCTTCCTATAAATGTAACCTCATATTCTCTTGTGCCTAACTTTGTTTTATATGTAATCTCATCGCCCAGCTCAAGGTTCTTCAGCTTTCTGAAATAATCATTGGAGCCTCTGTTGTGTCCCACAAGACCGATATTCCCATCCCACGCGCTGGTGAAGGCGATATGTCCAACGCCTTTTTTCATAGCCTCATATGTATCTCCATCATAGGCCGTTACCTTCAGGTCGATTTCCGGTATACGCAGTGTTCCGATACTTCCGTCTGAGGAGTCCCGCACCTCCGACACATCGGTTATGGGGTATTGAAAGTAATCCTCGTTGTATGTATAATCCGGCACTGAGCTGTAATTATTGTTGTTTTCAATGTATCCTTCGGAGGAGATATTTCCGGTACAGCTTCCGCTTGTTCCTCCGCCTGTTGTTATTCCGGTAACAAGACCTGACGGGCTTTGAATATACTCATTGGCGTTTGGCGCGTTTGCCGGAGCGTAGGTATTATGGTTTAATACAGGTTCCCTTGGAGTAACCACATTTGAGCCGTACTCAGAATCATACACAGGCTGAGGAGATATATCATAAATGTCATAGAGATAATCTGGTATCTGACCGCTGATATTGATGTTTGACTCTCCAACTATTACAAACTCTTCCTCATTTTCGGTAATAAAGTCATAGGACAGATCGGAGTCAAGGGCATATGCAGGCGTGCAGAACATCATGGAACAAAGCATAGGAAAAATCAAAAACAATCTATTCCGCATCCAAAACACCTCCCATATCCAAGTCAAAAGTATATTCCTTCACGCGCTCGTTTACTCTGTGTTTTATGGTTACATCTTTAAATGTAACCGCTATATTTCTGCCAAACAGTGCCTTTGTTGTCTGCTTATCCAAAATAAACCGGAACACATTGCTTTGTATTAAGTCGTCAAACTCGTTCAGATCAATAACCGGTTCTTTCGGGGTTACAGCCTGATGACCAATACAGATATATTCCTTGTCAATCAGGTTGTAAATTTCAGCGCCTTTTCGGGATTTTAGGAACAGCCACAGCAAAATCAAAAGCCCCGCCAAAAGAAGGATTCCAATTACCGCCGTAATAATTTTAAGGGGAAGAGGCATACCTGTTTTTAGCGGTATTCCAGTATAGGTTAATGTATATGTTATGGAACCGGTTTGAGTTTTTGCCACTGTTCCCGTATATCTGGCCTTAGAAACGTATCCGGTTGGCACCTGGCTGCTGAAGGTTTTGGCGTATGTTGCCACAGCCTTATATTCTGTCGGTACAAGGCTGTCACCGGCAAGGCTGGTTCCCATTACAGTCCAGCTGACGTCTGTCAGGGGAAGGGTATACCCGTCTTTTACAACTGTTTGAGAAACAAAGGAGGGGTCTGCGTACATCAGTCCAGGGTATTCCTTTGTAGTCGAAACGGTATAATTTTTTGTTGTGTATCCAGCCGCCTCAGTTACAATACTTCCGGTATCAAGGGCAAGAGAACCTTTATAGCCGTCCTGATTATACTCCTTTGTGGCCGGAAACAGTTTGACTACGTCCTCAAGATTTTTTGACTGACTTTCAACACTAACTTCTTCTGTTGCTTCTTTTGTGTCGATATTCTCATTCACCTTTTTATCTGTTGTTTCATGGGAAAACAAAAATCCGTCCAGTTCAAAATCATTTTCAATCAGCTGTTCCGGCTCTGTTCCGTCGGCTATATCGTATACCTTAATAAGATACTCTGTTCCATCGATATTTTTTCGCTCAACAGATATGGGAGCCGGTATGTTTTCCTGAGTTTCTAACTGAACAGCGGGATTTTCCTGAGCTGCCGCCTGAATTGGAAAGACAGCGGAAATAAACAGTACAATCCACAGCAGTATTGTTTTCATAACTTCGCACCTCCTTATGATTTTTTTAACCATTCGCCGCATCTTTGGCAGCATACCCATATCTCACCGAATATCACTTCCTCATCTTCATCGGAGAAAACATGGCCTTTTTCCTCGCATTCCTTTTTAATTAAAAGTGCTTTTGTTTTTTCCTCCAAAGCTGTTTTTTCAATTTCCAAGTCGTTTGGTATATAGCCTTTTTTGATAATAAATTCAGATTTCAGGCTCTCGCAGTCCTCAATAAAACTTTTGGATACTTTGTATTTTTCAAGCTCCTGTTCAATATTGAGCATGTTATCCGCCTCCTTTTTCAGAACAAAAAATGAAGGACTTCCTCAAGAATCTCATCAAGAGAATGTCCTTCCTCCAACATTTTTTTAGCGTTATTCTTTATTTTATTCTTTTCCAGCTCCATGGCTTCTTTTTCTCTCTTAATACCGCTTTGAAGCAATTCAATGGGATTCTTTGCCGCCACCTCAGCCTTATTAATCAATATCACTCCGTTTCTGCCTGTAACGCATACCACATCGTCTTTGCCGATTCCGGCTATCTGGCATATAGACGCCGGAATATATATCCTGCCTTTTGCTCCTACTGTTTTATAACACTTTACCTCCATGCATATTCATCCTTTCCTGACAAAAAAATAAGACGCTTTCGCGTCTTACTAAGAAACTATTAAATTATTTACTGTTCAAATTCTTTCCTAAAGTTCAGATATTCCTCTATCTCAGATACATCGGCTTCCTGAACCGTCTTACTTCCGCAGTCGGGACAACGTTCAGGCTTTTCTGGATTTTCAAATGTATATCTGCATTTTCCGCATGTAAAGTACATTTATTATACCTCCTATATTTAATTAACCCTCATTATCCTTTCTTTTGCGGACAACAGGATAATTCTCTAAAATATCCTTATATCTGAAGCAATTTTCTACATGGTCGTTTATAATGCCGCAGGAGGAAAGATGGGAGTATACCGTAACAGAACCAAGATATTTGAAGCCTCTTTTCTTCAGGGCTTTACTTATCTTATCTGAAAGTCCGTTCTTTGCCGGTATTTTTCCCTTTTGGTGACCGGCGTAAAGTATTGTTTTGCCTTTAGAATAGTTCCAAAGGTAACTGCTGAATGTGCCGAATTCTTCCCGTACTTTTTGAAAACACTTTGCGTTGCTGATTACTGCCCGTATTTTTCTTTCCGAGCGTATCATTCCCTCTGTTTTCATAATGCGTTCCACGTCAGATTCCTTATAAGACGCTATCTTATCGAAATCGAAATTGTCAAAGCACTCCCTGAATATCTCTCTTTTTTGTATCATCATGTTCCAGTTTAAACCACACTGCATAACCTCCAGCATTAAATACTCAAACTGTTTTCTATCGTCATAAACAGGGATCCCCCATTCCTCATCATGATACCGTATCATTTTTTCATTGCAAAGGCACCATATACAGCGTTCCATGTTATTATCCTCCAAGCGTGTTTTATAGAAAATATTATAAAGCCACGCTTGGAATAAATCAATCAAAGAAGGGTAAGCTGTCTTGGCTGTCTCCTTTTTCTTTCATTTGTATCATAGTTTGTTATCAGAAGCTCTTTGAACATATTTCCAGGATTATATCTTTGCGATATGCTGTTGAGTCTTTCAAAGCTTTCAATATAATATCCCCTATACAGGTCTCTGATAAAATCACAGTCATTATAAGAAAGCATGAAATAACCTTTTACACTGCCTAACACATCCCGTAAAAGGCAGTGGCTTTCTCTTGAGAATTTAGCGGTATAAAGCTTTTCCGTCCCGTAATAGGGCGGGTCGCAGTATGTAAAAGCCTTTGGGCGGTCGTAAAGCGGAATCAGTTCGTCAAAGCTTTTGTTCTGTATAATTACGCCTTTTCCGGTTCGACCGATAGCTTTTCTTTTATCACTCTCGGTTTTTATACCGTTTTCATTGAGTCGTCTGTTAGCCTGCCATATGGTCTGATAGGCTTGCATAAGGTTTACCGGCTGTCCGTTATAGCTTTTGCTTCCTCCGGCATAGCTGTAGCGAATTAGTTTATAGAAGTTAGCCGCTCTGCGGACGTCTCCCAACATGGCTCTGTTGTCTATCATTTCTTTATACTGGTCGTATTCCAAGGGAGTCAGGTAGTGCTTCGCCAGTTCCAGTTCCTC
>CALVNE010000083.1 GCA_944349515.1 uncultured Clostridia bacterium
GTTGGTGTGGCCCAGAATGCCGGAGAGGGTCTTGGCATCCACCCCGCTGGCCAAGGCGTGGGTGGCAAAGGTGTGCCCTTATGGCATAATAAAGACAAATCGGAAAGCCCTTGATTTGCAAGGGGTTGGCGGTTTGTCTATCTTCTTTTTCCATGAAAAATGGCCCGAAAATCGGGCCTGTGAAAGGGGGCAAAAAAGGAGGGCTGCACTTTAACGACAAATAGATCAGCCCCGATCCGCACCAAGCCAATGAACAGCCGCCGCATAGCTGACTGCCAGCTGTGCGGCGGCTTTTTTTGTTTTCCGGACAAAACAACAGCGCGGCGGAGGCATCAGCGCCCCGGTGACGATTTGCGTCACCGGGGCGTTTTTTGTTTTCCCCACCACACCTAGAAGGAGGAAACTACCATGCTGTCAAACTTGAACCTGGACTACTACTACGGCAGCGAGGCGGAGCAGTACAGCTTCTACCGTATCCCCAAAGTCCTGCTGACTGACCCACGCTACAAGGGCGTATCCATCGAGGCCAAGGTCCTCTACGGCCTGCTGCTGGACCGGATGGGGCTGTCCGCCAAAAATGGTTGGCTGGACAGTGAGCGCCGGGTCTATATCTACTTCACCCAGGAGGACGCCATGGCTCTCATGAGCTGCGGCAAGGACAAGGCGACCAAACTATTCCGGGAGCTGGACCAGGACGGCATCGGCCTGATTGAGCGCAAAAAGCAGGGCCAGGGACGGCCCACGCGGATCTACGTCAAGAACTTCCTGCTGCCCCCGGCCCCTGGCCAGTCGCAGCAGCCGGATACGCCGCCCAGCAACTTTCAGACTGCGGAAAACCAGCAGTCAAGACCGCTGGACAGCGCCGCACTCTTGACCGCGGAAATTCCGCAGTCTGCACCGCTGGAAAACCGCAGTCAAGACAGCGCGTTTTCCGTCCCTAATAAGACTGAAAAGAAAAATACTGAACGGAACGATACTGACCCATCCATCCTTCCCCCTCTCCCCACGATGGTCCGCAGCAGACCCAAGAGCAGGATGAGGATGGATGAGATGGATTCTTACAGGGAGCTGATAAAAGAAAATATCGACTATGATCTTCTGCTCCGGGAGCATCCCTACGACGCGGATACGCTGGAGGGCTATCTGGAGCTGATGGTGGAGGTCTGCTGTTCCAGACGGGACTTCATCCGTATCAGCGGCGATGATGTCCCCACCGGCGTGGCCAAGAGCCGGTTTCTGAAACTGGACCACGAGCATATTTCCTACGTCCTGGACAGCATGAACCAGAACACCACCCTAATCCGCAACATCAAGGCATATACCCTGGCGGCGCTGTATAACGCGCCCACAACCATCAGCCAGTATTACGCATCCCTGGTCAGCCACGATCTGGCCCAGGACGCCGCTGGAATATAAACGAACGGAGGTCAATGTATGACGAGAGAAATCGACATCCTGGTGGTGGAACCCTGCAAGGCTCCCCGCCCCGCTAAGGTGGAGGACACGCTGGAAGCCTTTCAGAAGATTGTAGGCGGACCCATCGAGGCCGGGTGCTACCTGCCCCAACGGGTCATGCTCATCTGCAACAGCGAGGGCAAGCACATGAGGCTGATGCCCAACCGGGAGAATCCCACAGACAGCAGTGATTTTATTGCCGGGACCTTCCTGCTGTGCAGCTTCGAGGGGGAGCACTTCGCCTCCCTGACCACCGCCCAGCAAAAAGAATTTGAAGCATACTTTGCCCTGCCGGACGAGGAGGGAGATTTTGAAAAGGAATGACCCGGTACTTACTTCGCCGCCTTGTGGTCCCGCCTTAGAGCGGCGTCAGCTTGGGAAAATCAAAAAACCGAAAGGAGGACGCATGAGCATCCAGTTTTTCCGAAAAATGGGGGGAGTTATTTCCCTTTTCATGACAGTGTTGCTGATGGCCGGCCTGCTGGCTGCCAACGCCCACGCCGCCGGCGACAACAAAATAACTGATTACGGCGATGCCTACGGCCATTGGGCCTATGAAGCCCTGGCGTGGGCGGTGGACAACGGCGTGATGGTCGGCACATCCGAGGACAAGATTTCCCCGGACGGCTATCTGACCCGCGCTCAGATGGCCACGATGATCGACCGGCTGTTCGGCACCTACAAGAGCGCGGACATTTCCCGGTACACGGATGTGTCCCGTGACAGCTGGTACTACGACTACATTGCCCAGGCGGTGAACATGGGGACCTTCACAGGATACTCCAATCACTGCATGGGGCCGGAGGACAAGATTACCCGCGAACAGGCCATCGTGGTGCTGGCACGGACGGTCTGCCTGCCCGCAGCCAGCAGTTCAGCCCTGGCCCGGTTCCCGGATGGAAACGATGTGGGCACATGGGCCATGGACGCCGTGTCTGCCATGGTGGAGCGCGGCTATGTCAACGGGTACAGCGATGGCCGCTTGCATCCCAAAGGCAATATCACCCGCGGGGAGATGGCCCAGATCATGTGCAACATTTTCCAGAGCGTGTATGATACCGGCGAGATAACCGGGACCTACCGGGACACTGTGCTGGTACGGGGCGAGGCAAATATCCACGACGCCGTTTTTGAAGGCAACCTGATCCTTGCCAACGGCCTGGGGGAACGGGAGCTTGCCATGAACAACATCACCGTCAAGGGGCGGCTGGTGGTGTGGGGCGGTTCTACCGTCCACATCACCGGCCAGTCCGCTGTGGCGGGCGTGGTGCTGCCCAGGAATGACGGCCCGGTGCAGGTGGTCTTTGACGCCGCCGCTACGGAGCTGTCCCAAAAGGACTGTTCCGTTGTGAAGCCCAGCGGCATGGACCAGGGCAACAAGGTCCTGTTCACCGACAAGGCCGACGCCCCCACCATCGCCTTTGACCTCCCGGCGTACCTATATGTTGGGGATTCCGCCGCGGTGAAAACCACTCTCACCGGCGCGGATACCGTTACCTGGGAACTAACCCATGACGGCGAACCCGCCCCTGTGCCGGAGGATTTCACCAGGGGCGGCGGGCTGTTCTACTTTATGGAGGCCGGACGGTACACGCTGAAGGGCACCGTGGAGAACAGCGGCGGCACCGCCTCCTGTGAGAAAACCGTGGAGGTCCTGCCCGTTGGGGAGATCGCGTTCTCCCTGCCGGAGTATGGCTACACGGACCGGACCGAGGACGTGAAGCTGCTGACCGGAAATGGCCTGGACGGCTCTGTGGCCTGGGCGCTGACCAAGGACGGAAATAACATTCCGGTACCGGAGAGTTTCACCGAGGATGGCGGCACCCTGGCCCTGGCCGAGACGGGCAGCTATACCCTGACGGCCACACTCACGGACGCCGCCGGCAAGGAGTACACCGCCAGCCGTACCATTACGATCCTGCCTGTCCTTACCCCCACTGTGACCGCCAGCGCGGACCAGGCGCATGAGGACGAAACGTTAGAGATCAGCCTGGCCGTGGAGGGCGGCGAACCCACTGGTGTCCGCTGGGCGCTGACCCATGACGGCAAAGATGCCTCTGCCGCTCTCAGCGAGGACGGCGGCACCCTGACCTTTGACGGCGCTGGGGACTACGCGCTTACCGCCATCGCCGTGGACGCTCAGGGCCGGGAGTTTTCTTCCGAGCCTGTGGCGATCCATGTGCTCCCAAACCTGTCCCTCTCCCTGACGGCTGACGCCGGAGAAATCCACGAGGATGAAAGCCTGGCAATCAGCCTGACCGTGGAGTACGGAGCACCCTCGACTGTCCAATGGGCTATGACCCGAGACGGCGAGGGTGTTCCTGTTAATCTGGAGGATAAAGGTGGACAGCTCACTTTTGATGGTGCCGGAGACTATGTTCTCACCGCCACTGTCACGGATGCGTTGGGAAGGGAGTTCACCGCCACACTGCCTATCCAGGTCTACCAGGTGATTGACCTGGTACTGGACGGCCCGGAGACAACCCACGTTGACCAGCCCGCCGCCATCACGCTGACCGGAACTGACCTGGATGTGGCGTGGGAAGTCACTTCCGAAGGTGGGACAGCCATCGACGCTGATTTGTCCAACAAGGGCGGCGAGATCGCGTTTCCCTCTGCCGGCAGCTATACTGTGACCGCCAGCGTGACGGACGAGCTGGGCCGCACGTTCAGTGCAAGCCACGCCATCAGCGTGTGGGACACCATGGGGCTGTCTTTCCAGCTCCCGGAGTTTTCCCACCCGGATGAGACGGTGAGGGTAAAAATGACCTCCGCCAACCTGGGCGAGAACAGGGTGGAATGGTCCCTGACTGTGGACGGCCAGCCCGTTCCCCTCTCTGAGGGAATGGAGGGCAGCCTGGACAATGGGGGCGGCAGCGTGAAGTTCACCCAGGCCGGCACCAATATCCTGACCGCCTCGGTGACGGACGGCTTGGGCCGGATGTTCACCTGTGAGCGTAGCATTGAGGTCTATCCCATCCTGACGCTGCGCTTGACAGCGGATGCCGCCGTCCATACGGACGAGCAGATCAGCGTTGCGCTGGAGAAGGATACCGCACTGCCCGTAACCTGGAAGGTCTCGCCCTCCAATGATCCGGGCTCCGCCACCACCTATGACGGCAGTCTGGCCGATCACGGCGGCGTCATCCAGATTACCAGCGCGGGGGCCTATGATATTTCCGCCAGTGTGACAGACGCCGCCGGGCGTGTGTTCACCGCTCCCGCCGTATCCGTCATGGTCTACCCCGTGGCCGGACTGAATTTCACCCTTCCCGCCGCCGCATGGACGGACAGCAGCACCCCCGTGGATCTCCTGGCCAGCGATTTGCAGGGGCAGGATGTGACCTGGACACTGACCAAGGACGGGGCCGACGTCTCACTGACCGGCTCCATGCTGGGCGATCTGGGGAACCAGGGCGGCAAGGTGCGGTTCCCGGAAACCGGCACCTACACTCTGACCGCCAGCGCGAAAGACGATTTGGGCCGGGAGTATTCCTGTTCACGGACCATACAGATCTACCCCGTGATTGGCCTGACCCTCACCGCCAGCAATATAAGCCACACCGACACCGCCGAGAACGTGACATTAGCCGCTGAAAACCTTGGCGGCAATGAGGTGGTCTGGACAGTTCTGCGGGACGGCGTGGAGATCGCGCCGCCTTTTGATCTGAGCGCCAGCGGCGGGCATGGTTTCCTCCCCGAAGCGGGTTTTTACACCTTTACCGCCAGCGTGACGGACGAGCTGGGTCGGGTGACTACCGCCGCGGCCTCCATCCAGGTCTACCCTGTGGGCGCAGCCAGCTTCTATCTGCCGAAGATGTTCCACACCGATTCCGTGGTAACGCTTGTTACCGGCTTTGAGGCGCTGGGCGAAAATCCCCTGCGCTGGTCTCTGACCCGGAACGGCGAAACTGTCCCTGTGGCCGACTATGTGACCGGCGAGCTGGCCGCGGACGGCGGCAAGCTCCAGTTCAAGCAGGCGGGCGACTACCAGCTGCGGGCCAGCTTCAAGGACGCGGGCGGACGCGCTTACTCCTATGAGCAGTCGTTCACCGTCTATCCCATCCCCGTTGTGGCCTGGACGATGCCCGGTTATGGACATACGGACAGCACATTTACGGTTGCCGTAGAATCCAAAAACGTGGTGGAGGACGCCACCGTCAGGTGGCATATCGACGACACCTATGGCCTGCGTCAGAATTGGGAGACCTACGTTGCCGGCACCCTTGGTGTGGAGTCAGGCGAAATCCGGATCAAACACGCCGGGGTATTTACCCTGGGCTGTGAGGTCACTGACCCCACCGGGCGCGTGTTTTCTTTTGACGGCCCCTCCATTGAGGTCCTGGCCGAACAGGAGTTGCAGGTGGACATCATTGAGCAGCAGGTCTACACCGGCGAGACGGTACAGGTACGAACCCTCGGCAACAACATCGAGTTGCCTGTGGAGTGGTCCCTGGAGAAGGATGGCAAAACCGCAGACCTCTCCAACTACATCACCGGCGACCTCAACAACCTGGGCGGCGCGATCCGGTTTACCCAGGGCGGCACCTTCCGCCTGATCGGCACCCTCCGGGACGGCCTGGGCCGAACCTTCACCGCAAGCGACACCATCACCGTCCTGCCGGTGGGCTCCCTGCAATTCTCCATGTCGGATATGGAGTATGTGGGCAACCGGGTCCCGGTGGTCATGGAGCAGCTCTTTAACCCCGAGAGCGGCACGGTCACGTGGTCCGCTGAGAAAGACGGTACAGCCTGCATCCTGGACCTGTCCAACCTGGGCAACGACGGCGGCACCGTGATCTTCCCCGAGCCCGGCGAGTACACCCTGACCGCTACCCTCCGGGACAGCAATGGCAAGACCGCCACCGCCAGCCAGAGCATTACTATCGTATTCAAGGCCGCGCTGGCTGTCACCGCGCCCGATTCCATCCACATCGGCACAGCGTTCCCGGTGAGCGTCAGCGGCGCGGGCAGCCTGGATGTGAGCTGGGGCGTGAAGTTCGGCGGTAAACCTGTCACGCTGGACAGCAATACCGGCTTCCTCTCCAACGACGGCGGCGAGCTGTCCTTCTTTGAGGAGGGGACCTATACCATCACCGCCACCGTCCGGGATGACGCCGGCAACCTGACCAGCGCCTTTACCACCATCACCGTGACCAACACCGCCCCTGTGATCGACAGCTTTACCGCCAACGCCACCCGCAACATGAAGGATGGCCGGTTCTATGCCGACCTCAATGCCGTGGCTTCCGACCCGGACGGCGACGCTGTGCGTCTGGAGTGGAGCAGCGAGTACCAGCAGGATGGCTACTATGAGGTCGGTACTCACACCATCCGTGTCCGGGCGGTGGACGAATGGGGCGCGGCCTCCGCCTGGGAGAGCAGAACCATTGAGTTTATCAACAACGCCCCTGTGATCGACAGCTTTACAGTTGATCTGACCCGCCAGACCAACGGCGGCAATTTCCTGGCCAATATCTCCGCTACCGGAAGCGACCCGGATGGCGACGCCGTGACGCTGGAATGGGGCGGAGATTACAGCGCCTCCGGGTGGTACTCCCGCACCGGCGCGCACACGGTCCGTGTCCGGGCTGTGGACTCATACGGCGCGGCCTCCCCGTGGCAGGAAAAGACCTTTGAGTTTGTCAACCAGGCCCCGTCCAAGCCGGTCATTGCCAGAAACCCCGCCAACGGTGTGGTCCGGCCCAGTCAGGCGGTGACAATCACCGCCAGCTCCACCGACCCGGAAGGGGATGCTATCACCTACGAATGGGAGGGCAGGGACGCGGAGACCGCCACCTACGGGTATGGTAAGCATCTGATAAAGTGCAGAGCGGTGGATTCCTTCGGCGCTACCTCGTCCTGGTCCGCCATCGTGTTCTTTGTGGCGGACGATGTGGGCGGCGGCATGACCCTGACCACCGCCAATTCCTTCATTGAGGAACCTGGCATCAGCTTTGAGGACAACGGCGAGATCATCTATGGATACATCACGGAGTACACCTTTGATGTTCCCGCCGTCAGCGGCCACAGCGGCAGCGACTACGGCAAGATTGATGCGTACAACGTCCTCACCGGCACCTGGGATGAGATTGCCTATAAGACGACCAATAACGGCGTGACCCTCTCCGGACAGCTGCCCGCCGGGACCTATACGAAAATGCGCTTCTACTACTATACCAACCACGACTGCATGTACAACAAGAGCAACATTACCTATTCCATCGTGTTTGATTTTTGATCGTTTCCCTTCTTAAAGAGCAATCGTATCAAAAAGAATGTCAGCCCCACTCTCCGCTGCCGTGCAGCGGCGGGAGTGGGGTCACTTGTATGAAAGGAGAAATTTCTGCCTATGCACAAAACACGAAACCTTTCCCGTGCTCTGAGCTTAGTGCTGGCATTCTGCCTCAGCGTGGCCCTGCTGCCCGCCCAGGCGTTTGCAGCCACCAAGGATGACGACCCGGCCACATGGCCTGCTCCGGATTCCCACTACACGGCCCCGGATAAGGAGCCGGTCTATCTCATGGTGGACTACACCGATGAGGAGAACGGCGGCGTTGCCGCCTCCCACCACTGTACCTCCGGGGCCACGCTGGAGCCGGATATTGTCAAGGCGACGGCTACCACCAACGGCCACGTCAAATACACCTGTGATAGCTGCGGCAGCTGGGCGCAGATCGACATCCCGATGCTGACGCTGGACGCCTTCGAGCTGGACCCCGCCTATCTGGAGGCTATGACCAATGGCGTGGAGTACAGCGGCAGCGCCTATACGGTGGTCTATAACGTGGCCCCGGCGTTCCACCGCTATGTGGGCACCACGCTGGACAACCATGTCTCCGTCACCGCTCCCGGCACCTACAGCATCATTATCACTGTGGACAGTGGCATTTATGACAATGTGGAGCTGAAGGCGGCGGAGCGGCTGCGGGTTTTGCCCAAAGCCATCCCCTGGGATACCACCTTTGACAGCAAAATTTATGACGGCAACAGCCTTTTGGACAGCAAAACCGTCACCTATTTGGATGTCAACGGCGAGAGCGTTCCCGCCGATTTGTCCGCCTGCCAGGTAAAGGTGGAGGACGGGGAGCTGACGGTAGATACCGCGTCCCCCGTTGCCCAGCCGGTGGCCGCCGGCCCTTACGCCATTGGAGCAACCATCACCGACACCAACTACGTTTGGCAGACCGAGGATGGGAAATTCAATACTGTCTACACCCTGGCCTGGGTTTTCCCCGCTACCAACACCATCTATGTGGGTGATACCGTCCAGGCGGTGAAGCTGACCACAGGCAACAGCGTCTATCCCTCGCTTTATACCTGGACCATTGACCCCAGCTATTCCGGTTTTGATTCCAGCAAACCCGGGACCACAGAAGTCCGGGTTTCCGTTACCAAGGGCAGCGTCTCCCTGGGCCGCGTGACCATCCCCGTAACTGTGGTTCCCCGCCCCATCCTCAGCGTTGAGGAAGTGGTGCGGACTGCCCCCATGGGGACCAGGTTCGATGCCCTGGGTCTGCCCACCACCATTACCGTCACAGCCGATGGCGGCACTGGCAACGCACAGACAGTCGCCGGCGTCCCTGTCACCTGGAGCAGCGCCGGTTATGACCCCTACGCGCTGACGCAGACCATCCAGGGGACCCTGGACCTGACGAACTTCCCCCAGCTCTCCGATGACAACCTTCCCGCTGTCACTGCCACGGTCAACTTGACCTATGGCACAGTGGAGGCGCCTGCCATCGAAGATTACACCAAGGTTTATGATGGGCAGTCTACCGCTCTGCCTATGCCCGGACTGCCGGAGGGCATCCAGTCCGTCACGACGGCGTACAAAGGAACGGCGAACAACGGCCGGCCTTACAGCAGTTCCACCGCCCCCGTAAACGCCGGCAGCTACACCGCCACCGTCTCCTTTGTTATGGAGCAGGGCTATCCCCAGCTCGCCCCCGTTGCGGTCCAGTATGTAATCGAGCAGGCGGCGCAGACCTGTTCCGCCCCCACGCTGGCCAGCTCCACCACCAATTCCCTGACGCTGAACGCTGTGGATAACGCCGAGTACAGCATGGACGGGAAGGTGTGGCAGGACAGCCCCGTGTTCAAAAATCTGGACGCCGGCACAGGCTACACTCTCTACCAGCGTCTGAAAGCCACTGAGGACGGCAACTACGATGTGTCTCCCGCCGTCTCCGCACAGTTCAGTACGGAGTACACCACGGTGGATCCCGGTGATCTGAGCGCGATCATGAAGCCGCAGTCCTATCCGTACACCGGCAATCCCGTTGCCTATCAGGTCCCCACGATCTCCTATGTCACAAAAACCACCGTGACCTACACCGTGGACGGCCAGGACACCACTATTGCCCCCACCAACGCCGGGACTTATCCCGTTACCGTCAGCTTCACCATGCAGGCGGGGACCGCCGCGCTGGAGCCTGTCACTTCCACTCTGACCATTACCAAGGTGGAGCAGAACGTCCCCGCCGCGCCCATGGCCAGCAATATCGGCACCAACAGCATTACGGTTGCCGCCATCCCTGGCGCGGTATTCTCTATTGACGGCGGCGCAAATTGGCAGGAGAGCACCATCTTTGAGGGCCTGACCCCTGACACCGATTACACCATCCAGGCCAAATATCCCGGCGACCGGAACCACTACGAAAGCCCGGTTTCTTCCGCTGTGATCCGCACCAACCGCCAGAACGCTGACGCCGCCGCGGTTCAATCCGCCGTCTACACCTATGACGGTACGCCCAAGTCCCTGGTAGCGGACGTTCCAACGGGATGCGATCAGGTGATCCAGACCTTCACCGGCACCAACGGGACCTCCTACGGCCCCACCACCGAGCCGCCTGTCAATCCCGGCGTTTACAATGTGAAGGTCAGCTACGTCATGTACAGCGGCTATGAGGAATTGCAGCCGCAGTATGCCACTCTGACCATCAACAAGGCCACGCCCGCCGCGCCCTCTGCCCCTGTGGTCACGGATGTTACCGACCACTCCATCACCATCCAGGTGGAGGACGGCATGGCCTACTCCATTGACGGCGGCGAGACCTGGCAGACCACGGATACCTTCACCGGCCTGAAGCGGGACACCACCTATGAGATCAGGGTCAAGGCGGTGGAGACAGCCTGTTACAAGGAGCTGGAAGGCCCCTCTACCATGCAGGCTACCGAGAAAACGCTGGTGACGTTTGAAAAAATAACGGATCAGACCGTCGAGTACACCGGCCACGCCCAGACCTATACTCTGCCGAAGTCTGTCCCCGGCATCGCCTCCATGACAATCACCGGCTATGACGGGATCGCCACCCCGCCTGTTGCCGTGGGGGATTATGTGGTCAATATCGACTTTGTGGCAGCTGCGGGCTACAAGCTGCCTGACACGCTCCCCGCGCCGGTGCTGCACATTATCCGGGCTTCCGGCGAAGCCGGAACAGTCCGGCCTGTGCTGGAGGATGAGGTTGTGACCTATACGGGTGCGCCCCAGCGCTACCACGGGGCGGATGGCATTGAGGGGATCGCCTCTGTTTCCCTGACCTATACCGATGAGGATGGCGTGGAGAGTACCACCGCCCCCACCAACGCCGGCACTTACCGTGTGACGGCGGTCTTTACCCCGGACGCCAATCACACCCTGGCCGCCGGGGACTACACCGCCACCCTGACCATCCGCAAGGCGGCTCAGGATACGCCTTTGGCCTCTCTGGAGAGCAGCAACGACCACTCCCTGACGGTATCCGCCATTCCCGGCGCGGAGTACAGCATTGACGGCGGGGCCACTTGGCAGACCAGCAATACCTTCACCGGACTGGACGCCGATAAGAGCTATACCATCCTGGTCCGCATGGCCGAGGACGAAAACCATACCGCCTCCGGCACCCGGCCTGTCGTCGGCAAGACCACCGACAAGCCGGTGAATATCCTGGACGGCGATATGCCTTCTTACAGCACCACTTACAACGGCAACCGCCAGCCCTATCCCTATACCAGCCTGCTGACGGACATGGAGGGCGTCAGGAGTGTCAGCGTCATGTATGTCGGCACTCTGTCCAGTGGCAAGCCCTATGAATCATCTGAAGCCCCTGTGGATGCGGGCACCTATAAGGTCCGGTTCTACCTGGTGGCCGAGGACACCTACGAGCTGAGCGCGGAACAGATCTACGCGGATATGTCTATCTCCAAGGCCCCGCAGACCATGACCACCGCGCCCACCATCGCCCGCCGCACAACAACCACCATCGCGCTGAATCCCGTCCCCGGCGCGGAATACAGCATCGACGGCGGCGAAACATGGCAGGACAGCCCCAAATTTACCGGCCTGACCCCCGATACGCTCTACACCTTCACACAGCGGCTGAAGGAGACGGACAACCGGACCGCTTCCGACAGCCAGAGCGTGGAGGGGCGGACCGTAGCCGATACCGGGCTGAACTATGAGATTGACTACCGCGAGGAGGTCATCACCTTTGACCCCGATGTGGTGGAGGCCAGTGAGAACTACGACTTGACCGACGGCCTGTCCAACGGTTCTACCGTGACCCCCGGCACGACCCTTTATATCCGTCTGGTGGATGACGGCACCGGCAAACCCGGCCCCGTGGTGATGGAGGTCCTGCCGGAGCGCCCCGCCGCCCCTGACGTGAAAGTAAACCCCTTTGATTTCACCATGAACACCACCGCTGATATGGAGTATTCCGACGATGGCGGCGAGACATGGCATCCCTGCGTGGAGGGCCAGGGCGTGGAGGACAAGCAGGGCGAGACGCTGCTGGTGCGGATCGCGGCTACGGACGATTCCTTTAAGAGCGACCCTGCCACCGTGACCGTCCCCGTCCGGGGCGAGGCTCCCGTGTTGACCATTGACAACGCCGAGGAGCGCATGGACAGCACCGCCGCGATGGAGTATTCCGCGGACAACGGCGCAAGCTGGATCGCCTGCCTGGACAATATGGACCTGTCGGACCTGATCAATGCAACCCTTCTGGTGCGCTACGCCTGTGATGGCGTCCAGCCCGCCAGCAAGGCCGCTACCGTGACCGTCCCCGGGCGGAACGCCGCTCCTGAAGCCAACATCCACTATGAGACCGAACTTCTGACCGTTACCGGCACCACGCCGGAGTACCGGACGGAAAACGGCTGGACCGCCGTTCCTGCCAATGGGCTGGACCTGTCCGGCTTTTACGGAGTGGCGCTGGCTGTCCGGGAGAAGTACGATGCGGAGCATTTTGCCAGCCATTCCGTACTGGTAAAGGTCCCGCAGAAGGGTGAGAAACCGGACTTGACCATTGACCGGGATCAGCAGACGGTGAACACCACCGATGATATGGAGTATTCTACGGACGGCGGCAAGACTTGGACCAAGTGCGAGCCCGACATGGATGTTTCCGCCCTGTCCGGCCAGACCATCCTCGTCCGGGACGCCGCCACCGATGATTCGTTCGCCAGTGAGCCAGTCGAGCTGCGTATCCCCAACCAGACCGAGAACCCGTCCGTTACCCTGGATACCGCCGCCGAGACGGTGAATACCACTGGGGATATGGATTTCTCTACTGATGGCGGGCTGACCTGGAACCCCTGCACCGAGCCGCTGGACGTGTCCGATCTGACTGGCCAGACCATCATCATCCGCAACCACGGTGATGATGATTCCTTCCCCAGCAGTGGCGTGAGCGTGAAGATTCCTGACCGCCGCGAGGCACCCAAGGTGGAAGTGGACAGCGAGGCGCAGACCATCAGCTCTGACAAGGGCGTGGAGTTCTCCGCTGACGGCGGCAAAACTTGGAATGCCCTGGAAAAACCGCTGAATACCGCTGACTACCTGGGCAAAACGGTCCTGTTCCGTTTCCCCGCTACCGGGGAGGACTTTGCCAGCCGGGCCGTCACTGTGGTGATCTCCAAGTACCCAGGCGCTCCCATCCTGGTTTTTGACCCCAGCGGCGAGACGCTGAATACAACCACAGACATGGAGTATTCCACAGACGGCGGCAAGACCTGGAACCCCTGCCCCAGCCCCATGGACGTGTCTGACTTGGCTGGAACGGATATTCTGATCCGCTATCCCGGCCAGGGCGGCGGCCTGCCCAGCGACCCCATCACGGTGAAGATTCCTGACCGCCGTGAAGCCCCCAATGTGGGCCATACCGATGAGACCCGGCAGGGCCGGAAGGACGGCGCAATGACCAGGACGGACAGCACCATGGAATACCGGCTGTTGCCTGACGGGGCGTGGATTGCCATTGCGGGGAATACCGTCACGGGACTGGCCCCCGGCGCCTATGAGGTCCGCTATGCCGCGACCGCTGCGGAAATGGCGTCTCAGGTGCAAACCGTGGTGATTGCCGAGGGCAGCGCCGGCGGCGGTATCGGCGACCTGGAGGGGAGCGGCTCCAAGCTGTCTCTGCTCAACCGGGAGGACCATATCGCCTACATTGCCGGACGCACCAGCACACAGGCCGCGCCCAACGCCAACATCACCCGCGCGGAGGTTGCGATGATCCTGTACAGGCTCCTGACGGCAGAGGCCAAGTCCGCCTACGGCACCAACATCAACCGCTTTAAGGACGTGCCCGCCGGCGCGTGGTACACCACGGCGGTATCCACTCTGGCAAACCTGGGCGTGATCTCCGGCTATCAGGACGGCTCCTTTGGCCCTGACCGCAATATCACCCGTGCGGAACTGGCGACCATCCTTGCCCGCTTCTGCGGAACGCCCGGCGATTCCGTGCTGGACCACTTCACCGATATTTCCGGGAACTGGGCCAGAAAGTACATCAATCAGGCTGCGGAGGCCGGCCTGGTCTATGGCTACACGGACGGCACGTTCCGGCCTGACCAGAATATCACCCGCGCGGAAACCATCGTGATGGTCAACCGCATCCTGGGGCGCTCCGCGTCCGCCGGCACCGTGGTGGACGGCTATAAGACCTTCTCCGATGTCCCCGCCAATGCGTGGTACTATGATGGTCGGAAAACCGTCCCCTAACCAAACTACTATAAACAACCTTACAGAGAGCCAAACAAAGGGAGTGAGT
>CALVNE010000084.1 GCA_944349515.1 uncultured Clostridia bacterium
TGCCTTCCCCATAGCCGTATGTATTCAGCCCGATGACATAGCCCTCCTCTGTGATCAGAGGGCCGCCGGAGTTGCCGTGATTGATGTTGGCGTCGATCTGGATCACATCGGTGTTTGTCTCCGTCATGTGTGCCAGACGGGAGACGGTACCGGCTGTGACCGTGACAGAATCCACATTGGCGGAGTAACTGAACGTCACCTGGTCGCTGGCGCCGGGGAACCCGATGGCGTAAATACTCTCCCCCGGCTCCGCCAAAGAGGCCGGCATGAGGGGCAAGGCCACCCGTTCCGTGACAACGCGGTCGGCCAGAAGAATGGCATAGTCGGGATAGCTCTCCGGCTCGTATACCACATCGCAGCGTACGGCATATTCCATATTCAGCAGGCTGCCGTCCTCTGTCTCATTCCACCGGTCATCCAGCAGGATATAGACCGCCTCACTGTTTTCTACCACATGTTTGTTGGTCACAAAGACCGCGCTGGGCTCCCCGGCCTCTCCCACGGCGAAGCCGGAGCCAAGGCTGGCCTCTGTACCACCGGGCAGTACGGCCAGTATGCGCACCACACCGTTTCTTGCATTGGAGACCGCGCTCCCACCCTGTGTTTCAGCGGCTTGGGCGGGGAGGATCAGCAGACTGCACAGCAGCATCAGCAGGGCAAGGGGCGCTGCGTAAATTTTCTTTTTCATAGGTCGTTCCTCCTAACAACACGGACTGTTTGAGATAAGGATCAGAGTTCTTCCACCCGGAAGCCGATCTTGTGAGAACCCAGGCAGAAGCTGTCACCCGGCTTCAGGTCCGCGCTTTCATTGGACAATTTTCGCCCGTCCCCCAGCAGCGTGCCGAAGGAGGAGCCCAGGTCGGTGAGAAACAGAGCGCCGTTTCGCCACCGCAGGGAGCAGTGCTTTCCGCTGACCCCGGCGGTATCGGGAGAAAATACCACGTCGCACTCCGGATTGCGGCCAAACGTGAGGCCCTGGATGGGGATGTCCCGGGCCTCGCCCGGCGTACCAGGAAGAGGGACGATCCGGTATTGAGACTGCGCCGGCTGGGTTTTCCCATAATCTTCCCCGCCCACGTATTCCGTCTTCCCAACGGCTTGCCCCTGTTCTTCGTCCGTCTGATCATGCCGGGACGGCTGGGACCCGCCAGCGGGATTCTTTCTGCTGCGCAAAATAGCAAAGACTACGATTCCCGCCGCCGCGAGCACCGCGGCAGCGATCAGAACGATTTGGACCGTCTGAGTCTGTCCCTGCTGTGTTCTGGCCTGTTCCAACAGCTCCTGGGTTCCGGTGTTGGTCTGGATGGACTCCAGCGTGTAGCTGCCCCCGGACGGCTCCTCTGCGCCGGAGGAGGGGTCTTCACTTCCGGGGCCCGGCTCTGGTTCGGTGGTCCCGCTCCCCAGGCTGCCGATCCCGCCCGCGTTGGGCATAATATAGCCGGCGGGCAGCGCCAGATAACTGTCCGTATAGAAACCAACCACCTGGCCCACATCCATCATCAGCGCCGCGATAGGCTGAATGTTTACCTCGCTCAACGGATAGGTCCCGTCCTCCAGTTGGATGAGGGAGTAGCCGCCGCTTTGACCGTTCAGTCCCTGGAGCACTGCGCCGCGGGAAAAGAGATACAGCCCGTCGCTGTCCTCCGCCATACCGGCCACCGCCACGCTGTCTCCCGTGTTCAGGCCGTCCAGCGTACGCAGGGCCGGAGCGGTTCGGGAGTCGATGCGGCTCTCCAGCCGAAATACGGCTATGCCGCTGGCGGCGTCTCCCATAATCAGTTCCGCCACTGTATTGACGGAACTGTCGTAGGGATCCGTGGCCAGATAGTAGGTCGCTCCGCTGGTGACCCCATAGGATGCCACCGCCCAGGTATCCCCGCTGCCGTCTCCCGCCTGAACCTGGATCGCGCAGCTGCTTGCTGTAATGTTTTCTGCCGCGGCATCGATCCCGTAGAGAAATAGCGTGCAGTCAAAATAGCTGGTCTCGTCGGAAGCCGCTGCCGGCAGTGCGAAACAGAAGAGCAGCGCCAATGTACATAGAAGATGCCCAACGTGTCTGATCGCCCGTTTCATAGTACCAGTCTCCTTTCGGATTTGTCTGTTACCGTTGTTATAGCACAGCCAATTTCTGTTCCGTCCAAATGATTTCCGGTGCGATGAGAAAGGGAAACCTGGATGGAGGGGAACTGCAATTTTTGGCAAAAGATACATCAATATACAATACTACAATAAATTATAAAAAATACCTTTATCAGTGTCAACAAGATTCCTTAATAAGCCCTGAAAAAAGATCGAAGTAAACGATAGGGTTAGACCCCATAGGTTCACCGTGAGTACCTATGGGGTCTAATACCATATATGTGGAAAGAACGATTTTGTGCTACCTGCGTCATAAAATCGCTCTCCTAGCATGGCGACAGAAAGGCCCTCCGCAAGGAGAGGGAGAAGAAGGTCGCCTTGGGGCACAAAGAGGACGACCATGAGACGGAACAAATCTGGGAACAAAAGATGTGAATATTTTTTCCCAAAAGAAGAAAACTATGGAAAAGGAGATGAGAGCCGCTT
>CALVNE010000085.1 GCA_944349515.1 uncultured Clostridia bacterium
TTGATTATCCGTACTATCTTTATATATTACAGACAAATTCTCTTTCTTAATTTTATCTTCTTTCATTAACTTTCTTTTTTCTTCTAAAATATTTTTAATTAGTTTTGATGATGGCTCATCAGTAGGTAATTGTTTTGTTAACTCGCCTTTTATCGCCATATCAATTATCTTTGACTTTAATAATTCTTTTAATTTATTTATCCTATTATAATGTTTATTGATTGATTCCACTTTCTTAAATAATTCTTCTATTTTAGCTACTATTCTATCTTGAACCTTTTTTGATGGAATAGGAATTATCATATATTCATAGTTAGATAGCCAATGACGTTTATGTGTTGAAGTATCTACATTTATTACTTGTAAAAGATAATAAATAAATTTGATATTTATAAGATGCGAGCAATTTAAAATTTTCATTGCAGATGATTTAACCTTAAAATCAAAATCAACATACTTCGATTCTGTTGTAAAATCATCAAAAATTATAGTAGGAACTTTTGAGAATATTCCTTTTGTTTCATTTGTATAACCTAATATAAAAGATTTACCAGCAGTTAATACAGGAGTCTTATATTTATCATTATAATTAGTTGATTCAACTATATATTTTGATGGTTGCTCATAAAATATAATATCATTCATTTTTATATATTGCCATTTATTAGGCAATAGCATTAAATTCTTTAAAGGATTTTCCTTACCATCCTCAAACTTCTCATAATAATGATTATCAGTAGGATTCTTATATATTTTCGATAATTTTTCTTTTTTTATTTTACCTTCAATCATCATTTTTTTCTTCTCTTCTAGTATTTGACTGATTAGTTCATCTGCTGTTCCATCTGATTCATCTTGTTCTACTAATTTTCCTTGCATTGCTAATTGAAGGATTTTTTTCTTTAACAATTCTGTATTCAATTTTATTTTACCTCATTTAAAATTTTCTCTAATTCTTCGACAGTCCTAGCTATTTGTTCACTTTCCATTTTTATTTCATTAAAAATATCTTCAAGCGTTACATCATCTAGTCTATCATTATCTTCTTTAATCCACGAAATATCAAGATTAAACTTATAATCATTTTTTATTTGATCATAAGTAAATTTTCTCCATCTTCCTTCAGGATTTTCTTCACTCCAAGTTTCTTTTCTATTATCAATATTATTAGGACAATATAATTCTACAAATTCATCTAAATCACTTTCTTTTAAAGGATTTTGTTTTAGTGTAAAATGTTTCCCTGCTCTAAAATCATAATACCATATTTCTTTGGTTTGTATTTCAGGACTTGCTACTTTATTATCAAAAAATAATACATTTGCTTTAACTCCTGGCTTATAGAATATACCCGTAGGTAACCTTAATATTGTATGCAAATTTGTAGTTTCTAATAATTTTTTTCTAATTGTTAGTCCACCTGAGCCCTCTTCAAATAAAATATTATCCGGCATTACAACAGCACATTTTCCATTTATCTTTAAAATTGTATGTATATGTTGCAAAAAATTAAATTGCTTATTGGAACTGGTACACCAAAAATCTTGTCTATTATATACAGTATCCTCTTTTTCTTGGTCTCCTTCTTCATTAGTAAATGTAATCGTCGATTTAGTTCCAAAAGGTGGATTTGTTAATACATAATCAAATCTTTCACCGGGGTCAGATAATAAAGAATCTGCTCTTGTTATGGGAGATTTTCCTCCGAAGTCGCTTATATTATGTAAAAATAAGTTCATCAATGACATCTTATATGTTGTAGGAACAATTTCCCAACCTCTGAAAGTTTCATATTTTAAAAATTTTTTTGCTTTTCATCAAGAATATAATTATCTTCAATAAAGTTTTTAGAAGAAATTAGAAATCCTCCGCTACCACAACAAGGATCACAAATACTTTTATTAGGTTCTGGAGCTATACATTTAACCATTGTATTTATAAGTGGTCTAGGTGTAAAATATTGCCCTGCTCCACTTTTAATATCACTAGATGTTTTTTCTAGCAATCCTTCATATATTGCCCCTTTTACATCTGTTGAAAAAGCCGTCCATGTTTCTTTATCTATTAAGTTAATAACTCTTAATAACATAGCAGGTGTATTTATTTTATTTTGAGCAGAGCCATATATTTCTTTTAAAATTCCATCTTGCTCTCCTAAAGTCTCAAGAACTTCTTTATAATGCTTTGCAAGTTCTGCCCCCTTTTTATTAGTTAATGTTTCCCACTTGCAACTTTCTGGAATTTTCATATCTTTATTAAATGGTGGTTTACTATATTCATCACACATTTTCAAAAATAAAAGATATGTTATTTGTTCTAGATAATCAATATTTGAAACTCCGTCATCTCTTAAAACATCAGCCATATTCCATATTTTTTTATTTATTGCACTTATATTTTCTTCACTCATTTTTTACTCCTTTATTAAGCTACTAATGCATAATTCAATTCTTCTAATATAATTTCATAGTTATTACCAAATAATTGATAGTATTTTTGTAATCCTCCCATATTATTAAATGGTGTTAACTCTAAATCTCCTTTTTCTATATGCATCGAAAGAGATATATGATCTCTAATTTTTCTTAGCCAATCCATTTGTTCTTCTGTAAATTGACCATATCCTGAATTCTTATCGAAAATCCACTTTTTAAATTTGTTATTAGTCAAACTAGCAAAAGATTGTAATGTATCATTTTGCCCTAGCTCAAATTTAATCAGCGAAAGAATATCAGCTAATTTATCATCAATTCTTGATTTTACTTTGTTAGGATATAATTCTTCATATGCACTCCATAGTTTATTCCTAGTTAAATAATATGGGGAACTAGTCAACTTATCATATAAATCATTTATCATTTTATATGTTATTGGTCTATTTTTATACATCTGATTATATATTATTTCTAATGCTTCTATTTCATTTTTATTTTGTTCTATAAAATTATGAAAGCTATTTACTATTTCCTGTGCATTTTCTGCTTTTGTAGTATTCCATCCCGCATAAACGACTGTATCAATATTAACATCATCAATAATTTGGTCATGTGTTTTCTTCATATCACATATTCTTTGACGAAGTTTAGGATTATATATTGGTTCTACAGCCTTTTCTATTAAAGTCATTTTAGCTTTTTCTATTTTCTCTTCTTCAGAATAATTAGCATATTCTTTTTTATTTGATTCCATTTCTATTTGGTCATCATCAAAAGCGTTTAATAAATTAGTCGCCATATTTCTTAAAGTCAAGCCATTTGAAAGTTGTTCAATCTCTTCTTTTTCGCTATCTTCAAACGTTTTATCTAAAAGTAGAAATCTATTAGCCAGAGATGTCAAATTATCTGCTGTTTTTTCACCTATAGCTATAGAATTCATAAGCTGTTTAATTGAAATTGATGGTTTTCTTTCAAGTTGTCTTGAAGTTGTTTTTTGCGATTTAGTAACTCCAACAGCATCAACAACTATATATCCTTTTTTTCTTTCTTTTGCAGAAGGAGAAACTCTATGTAAGTCGTCGTAATTTAATGTCCTTGTTGCACGACCAAGCATTTGCTCAAAATAATTTTTGCTTCTGACATCTCTCATAAATATTAAACATTCTAAAGGCTTTACATCTGTTCCGGTTGCAACAAGCGTAACTGTCACAGCAATGCGGAAATCCTTACATTTGAATTTTGCTTTGTACCACCTTACAAATGCTGCGCAGACAGAACGCACA
>CALVNE010000086.1 GCA_944349515.1 uncultured Clostridia bacterium
AGAAATCTCCTTCTATATCAGAAAATTTGACACTACCAATAATGTTATTGGTTTCAACGTCGATTCCAGAAGACATAATATTAGTTATTTTTCCTATAAAAAGTTCATTAATATGATTTTCCATATATTCGGCCATTTTCATTACGTTAGCTTCGTATTCTGCTTCCTCAGCTTTTCTTTCTTTAAATGATGCTTGAATACTTGTTCCATTCAATAAATTTTCTAATTCATCAAAGTCTGCCATTGTTAAGTTAGGATTTTCATACATATCGATTAAATAATGAACTATTAAGTCACATAATCTTCTAATTGGTGAAGTAAAATGGGTATATTTTTCATAAGCTAAAGCAAAATGACCAGTATTTTGACTAGAATAACGAGCTTTTTTCATTCCTTCTAGAATAAATTTAGAAATAATTTTAAAATTTTTATCATCGATTAAATTTTTTAAGATACCTTGAACTGTTTTAGGATTACTAAAATTTTTAATATAAGGTATTTGATAGCCTAATTTTCTTAAAAATTCGAAAACACTTTCTAAAATTTCATTATCAGGTATTTCATGGATTCGATAAATGAATGGATACCAACAATAATGATTAGCAACTGTTTCATTAGCGACTAACATAAAGTTTTCAATCATTTTTTCTGCTGTAGCTTGTCTAGGTGTAATAAATTTAAGTGGTTTATTTTTTTTATCCATTATAACTTCTAAATCATTGTTTTGAAAGTCAATGTAGCCACGGTTAAAGTTAACTCTACTTAAAATATCACTTAATTGTTTGGCTATCTTTAAGTTTTCAACAAATGGTATATAATCGGGAGGTATAATATTTTTTTCTAAAATTTGATTAACTTTTGAATAACTCATTTTCTTTTTAGAATTAATGACGCTTTTTACAATTTTATAGTCTATAATATTACCATTTTGATCGATTTCCATAATGCAAGATTTAGTTAGACGATCAACATTAGGATTTAATGAACAAATACCATTTGATAAATATTTAGGTAACATTGGAATCGCAGAATTTAACATATAAAGGCTATTACCTCTTGCAAAAGCTTCTTCAAATAAAGTGCTTCTGTATTTGACATAATGACTAACATCGGCAATATGTACACCTAATATAAAATTTCCTCTTTCATTTATTTCAATACTTATTGCATCATCCATATCTTTAGTATGGTTACAGTCGATAGTATAAATTAATTTATCTCTTAAGTCTAATCGTCCTTTTAATTCTTCATTAGTAACAGTACTTGGAATATTTTCAAGTTCATTAATCGCTTTTTCACTAAAATTTAAAGCGAAACTTTTACTTAAGGCAATTTGTTTTAAATCAATATCTGGATCATCTTTATGGCCAATTATTTCTACTATATTTCCTTGTAAATCACCGTATTGATTATTTAATCTAATTAAAATTCTATTACCATTTACTAATCTTTTCATTTCTTTAACTGGTATAGAAATATTGTGATCTAATTTTCGACTTATTACTTCTAATTTATCATCTTTAACTTCGGCTATTAATAAGTCGTTAGCTCTTTTAATTATTTTTTTTACTTTGGCACGGTATGTCACTTTATCATAGATAAATAGACATAAGTCGTTATTTAAGGCACCGTTTAGATCAAGTTTATGAATAGTATATTTTTTGTTGTTCAAATAAAAAACACCATAACCATTTCTTAAACCTTTTATTTCTTTGACGATGTGATTACTAGGTAATAATTGATAATAATTATTTATTTCTATAATCATACCTTGCTCTTCTAAAAGTTTTAATTTTGTTATTAGTGTTTCTAAATCTAAATTAGTTCTTTTTTGAATTTCTTTTAACGTTAACTTGATATTGTCTTTAAATAATTCTTTTAGTTCCATTTCCAACTTCCCCTATCTACAATAAATAATATCATATCTTGTAGTTAATTACAATAAATTATTAAATATTTATGTTATAATAATTTAGAGGATGTGTTTTATATGAATTTAGACTCTTTAAATGAAAGACAAAAAGAAGCTGTTAATATAACCGAAGGTCCTCTTTTGGTTTTAGCTGGGGCAGGTAGTGGGAAAACAAAAGTTTTAACTACTAAAGTAGCTTATTTAGTTTTAGAAAAAAATGTTAGTCCTGATCATATTTTAGCTATTACTTTTACTAATAAAGCCGCTAAAGAAATGAAAGATAGAATTTTAAATATGGTAGGAATGATCGGTTATAAAATTCAGATTTCAACTTTTCATTCTTTTGGTTTATCAATTTTAAAAAAACATTATGATAAGTTAGGGTTAAGTAAAAATTTTACTATTTTGGATAGTGATGATACAAATGTTGTTATTAAAAATATTTTAAAAGATTGTAATTATGATGAAAACTATCGAGCAGTTAAAAGCGTGATAAGTAACAATAAGAATGCTTTAGTTGATAGTAGTGAGTTTGAAAGATTTGTTAGTAATGATTATGATGAAATGATTTTGTATATTTATAAAAGATATGAAGAAAGACTAAAAAGAAATAATAGTGTTGATTTTGATGATTTGTTGATGTT
>CALVNE010000087.1 GCA_944349515.1 uncultured Clostridia bacterium
GGGTTGAATCCATTTGAGACCAACCTTATTGTCGCAGATGAAACCAGAGGCAATGGCACAATATGCCTTGCAGTTACGCCAAAAATGAAATCGCTTGGAGTCAAGAACCGCTGCCGTCGATTCGAGATACCGAAGAATATCCACTACATCGTGGCAAAGCCGAGGATGCAGAAGTACATCGACTACGCCGCCGAGATTTATGGAATATACTTGGACTACATGGACAAGCAAGACATCTATGTGTATTCCATAGACGAGTCATTCATCGATGCGACGGATTATCTGCAAATTTACGGAAAAACGCCAAAAGAGTACGCAAAAATGCTCATCGGCGAGATAGCCAAACGGACGCACATCCCGGCAACGGCAGGAATAGGGACAAACCTATACCTTGCAAAAATTGCGCTTGATATTACGGCGAAGAAATGCCCGGACAGGATAGGATACTTGGATGAACAGATATTCCGGGAAACCTTGTGGACTCATCGACCGATCACCGATTTTTGGGGTATAGCCAAAGGCATAGCGAATCGCCTGGCGAAAAAAGGCATATACGATATGCAAACAATTACGAAATGCCCGGAGGAGATACTCTACAAGGAATTTGGGGTGAATGCGGAACTGCTCATAGACCACGCTTGGGGGCGTGAGAGTTGCACGATGGAGGACATAAAGAACTACAAGAGCAAGAGCCGTTCGGTGTCTAATTCCCAAATACTGTTCAAGGATTATTCCTATGACCAGGCGAAAATCGTCATTGAGGAGATGATCCGTTCGGGCTGTTTTGAGATGATGCGGCGCAAGGTCATAACTAATAAGGTCAGCATTACGGTCGGGTACTCGAAAGAGGTTCATGCGCCGACAGGTGGACGGATGAAAATGAGGGAGACAACGAATCTCCCTAAAATAATCGTACCCTATGCCATGCAGCTCTACGAAAAGACCACTGCGAAGAATATGCCCATCAGACGGCTCGGTATTGGCTTTGAGGATGTCTGTGACGAGGGCTGTGAGGGCTATGACCTGTTCACGAATTGGGAGGAGGTCGAGCGAGAAAAGCGGCTCGCTCGGGCGACGTTGGAACTCCAGAACAAATTCGGGAAGAATGCCATCATCATGGCATCCGATTTGCAGGAGGGGGCGACGCTGATAGAAAGGAACAAACTCATCGGAGGTCATAACGCGGATGATTAGACAAGAAAGGGCAAAACAGTTTGCGCCATTCGATGCACTTCGCGGGCTGCGGGAAGCGCTCGCCAAGAAAGAGCGAGAGCATGAGCGGCAGGAGCGCGGGGAGGTTTCGGAGGAAACGGCAGCCGGTATTGAGGCAACGCTCATCAAACTCAAAAAGGGCGATCGGGTTCGTGCGCTGATTTTCGATGACGGATATTATGTTACCGTGGAAGGGCAGGTCACCAATTTTGATGTGACTTATCGGTATATCAAGGTCGAAGACGGAAAAATTCCGTTTAGCGATTTGTATGATTTAAAAATTGTATAGGAGGACGCAACTAATGGCTAAAGAAAAAAAGAGATATTGCGGCATTTGCGGAGAGGAGATATCCGTGCCGATGGGGTTGCTTTATCGTGACTCATACTGTTGCAATTGTGGGACAATCATTCGCACCCGCCGTACACTTTTTGGCAAGGAAATATACCATTCATACGCAAAGGACGGAACTCACATCATTATAGAAATGAGGGGAGGGGAAAAGAAAAATGGCAAATGTAAAATGCCCGAAATGCGGTGAACTTAATAAGAATTTGAACTTAGAAGAAACGAAGGGATGGTATGAGTGTTCGAAGTGTGGCAGCGTCATGCAGGTGGAAGGATATGACCTCGGCTGTGTCCGGATTCCCATCATTGAATGGAAAGACCTCCCCAAGTTAAATCAAAAAGTCTGAACCCGACACCAGCCCCGTGTCGTCGGATACAATAAAAAATGGAGGTACAAGTTTCCTTTCTTCGGCAGTGGACTTTCCCGGCCCTGCATACGCAGATAGGCAAAATTAAGGCTTGTGCCGGCGGGAAAAGGAGGGAAACCTTGAATGCTGGGATGGAAGCCCATTATACGGCATTGCCGTAACTGTGGTGCAAAAATTGTTGGATTTAAGAACAAACAAGGAGTAGTCAAAGTAGATTGCCCGAAATGCGGAGTTAGTTGCATCAGCAGAATGCTTGACAGGCGGCATGAGCGATGCGATACATATGCTCCGCCGGGCATGGAGAACTTGGACGAGGACGAAGACGAAGCGGACAATTGAATAACGTATAACGACGGGCATGGTCGAGGCTGAAACAGCGCCTCTTTATAAATCCAAGCCCAGGTCATATATCAGAAGTATCGGAGGTTATGCCGGAAACGTGAAGCCCCGACAGAAAGATTCCCATGTGGGAGTCTAATCTGTCGGGGCTTTTTTTCGTGCAAAAAAAAAGTCAGAAAAATTTTTTTCAATGGGACATTAGGTGTCCCATTGCCCAGTTAAAATCAAGCCACAAAGTTGGAAAGGAGGTGAGGATATGCAGTCAGCGGTCGAGCGACGACAAGCGATATTGGTAATTCTGTGCGAAAGACGGCACGAAAAAATCGACAATCTCGCTTTTGAATTTGAAGTCGACAGACGAACGATCCGCCGAGACATTGAAGTGTTGAGCATATCCTACCCCTTATATACAACGAAAGGAACGGGAGGCGGCGTTCATGTGGTAGATGGCTATCGGATAGGGAAACAGTACCTGACAAAAGAGCAGAAAGACCTGCTTGAAAAATTAGCGACGCGGCTCACCGGGGAGGACTTTAAGACGATGCAGTCCATTCTCAAAAAATTCGGAGAGCCGACCAGAGGAGAAAAATGAAAGTTAAAGCAGCACTTTTGGCGATGGCAATGCGCCGGGCAAGAGTCAGTCTCATGCTGTTGGCATGGGAACTGAACATGAAACAAAAAGAGTTTGTTCGTACCGCAAAGCAAGGTGCATTCGATTACAAACAGAGTAAACGACTCCTGGAAATATTCGGAGCGGAAGTGATGGCAGAAGTAATCGATTGGGAGGGCATGAATGTACGCAATCCGCTCATCTGACACCCTCCGCGTGTATGATGCCTACCTTTACCGAGACGGGCTGAAAAACATTCCGGGGCGATACTTCGATGCGGACGACAAAGCATGGGTATTTCCGTACACGGACGAAGCAGTACGGACGCTGGAACTGCTCGGCGCGAGGCTCGGCGATGGAATAGAACCGTCATCTCAAAGCAAGGCTGTCGCAAAGAAATACGAGACGATAAACACCCAGCCGAGAGTGAAAGCCACCTTGTATGCGCACCAAGTCAGAGCATATAACTTCGCGCTCGAAATGCTTGAAGAGG
>CALVNE010000088.1 GCA_944349515.1 uncultured Clostridia bacterium
GGTAACTTTTGCCGTAGTCCACTCCTCGCCGCTCACCGTCGTTTTATAGAAGACGGTATCGTTTTCAACGGTGTAAGTTTCGGGATATGTTCCGCTCGTATCGCCTGCCGCAACGTATACGTATACGTTGCCGTCATCGTCCGACATTATATTCCAGTCGTCGTGCAGGTTGATTACTGAGCCATACCTTACTTTGTATGTTGCGGCGTTTACGCCCGCTTCCATATCTTCCACGCTTTCGTATACGGTTACAGTGAGCAATTCGTCAACATATTCGCGCTGGGTGTTCACAGTGTCGAGAACGCCGCCCTCTATCTTGACGCCGCCGAACACATCGTAGGCGTATACGGTATCGATGCCGTTGATATTGGCAGTTACATCGTTATTAAGAGTAAGCGCGTTATCGAACTGTTGCCTTGCCGCATCCGAAAGGCTGCCTACGGCATTTTCGTAATAATTTGCAGGCACAGACGAATCGGTGGGCGCCTTATATCCCGAATAGCCGATATTGAAGTTTACGACCACCGCGCCGCTCATTACCGAGGCGTAGGCCTTCAACCCGCCGAAGCCGTAAGTTTCGTCGCGGAGAAGGGCAACATCGAGAGCGTCGAGCATCCCTCCCGTGAGGCCGCTTGCATTCAGTGCGAACGCATAATAGTTATTGCTGTCTTTAAGCCCGAGCCTTTCGAGCGCGGCGGAATATCCGCCGTATGTATAGGCGTTTTCTTCGCCGAGGTTTATCGCATAACCTGCAAGGAACTGCGAAAGCGCGGTCGCCTCTTCATTTCCGCCGTCTCTGCCGCCGTTTGAAACGGGATACAAAGTAATTTCGTCGGGCGAAGTTATGCCGGAATCGATGTCTATAAGGCCGCCGAGATTGCTTGCAATGAGGTTCCAGATACTCGAACCCGTGCCGAGCAGCCAGCGTATGGGCGAATCGGTGCCGTTTTCGTCGCTCTGTTCTGCAAACAGGTTATCGATGAAGTATTCGGGAGTCATTACCCAATATATGGGACTGCCGCCGCTATCCTTCTTTAACGTGATGAGGCCGTCGGAATAAGTTATGCCTATGCTGTTTGCCGCCACAAATTCTATGGGGATAAACCCGAGCGCCGTAACGCTTACGGCCGAAATGTCGCCCTCCAACGAGAAGTACAGCTCGCCCGCGGAATCGAGCCCTATAACCAAATCGATATTGCTTATGGTTATGGGGTCTATGTCCAGGCCTTTCAATACCGCGCCTACTATTCCGCTCCACCATTCATCGCCAAGTGCAGACGAGAAGTCGATATCCGAAATATCCACGTCGGCCGCTATCGTGCCGCCGTTGAGGGTGAACAGGGTAGAAATTTCGCCGTCTGCGGGCGCGTTGGAAGTTATGAACTTGCCCGCATCGTCAACTATGTCTGCCACAAAGCCGATATCTATGTAGCCCGTAAGGGACGAAGTATCGAAGTTGAGGCTTTCGCTGCGCTCGGCAACGAGCTGTATCCAGTTGTAGTTGCTGTTTTCGTGGCTGAGGCCTACGGTAAGTCTGTCTTTTTCGGCGACAATCTGCGCAGAACCGACACTTACGTCTACGCCCACGGCTTTGAGTACGGCGTCGATATCGGCAGTGATGGTCGTCGCTCCGTCTGCACTGCTGATTTTTACCACTTCGGAATAGTCGAGCGACAGAAGCGCCACCAATATATCGGTGAAAGTTTTTTCCTGCTCTTCCGAAAGGGTGACAGCCGCGCCTGCCGCATCCTGCCCCTCGCCTCCGGATGTGCGGAACGAACCCGCCACGCTGCCGAAGAAGTTTATAACCTTGTCGTTTTTGATGAGCGCGATTATATTTTCAACCGCCTTGTATATATCGTCTGCCTGAACCTGCACTTTAAGGCCGCTTAAAGCCGTGCCGTCGATGTTTTCAAGGTCGATATACAGGGTGTTGTTAAGGTATACCACGTCTGCCGACAGATTGAAGCCGTCTACGGTGAGATTGCTTATATCTGCGCGGATAAGATTTCCGCCCTGGTAATTGCCCGCAAAATACAGGTCGGCAGTTACCTGAACGCCTGCAAGCTCGGGTATCTTGCTGCCGTCGCCGCCAAGCCTGAACGATACTTTGTAGGCGTCGCTGCCGAGGTAGTCGCCTATGTTGACGTTGCCTATCGCCTTGAACAGATAGTCGTATACGATTTTTACAAACGCAACTTCTTCCGAAGAAGAGTTCTGGTTGAGTTCGTCGAGCGAGCCGTCTATTTTTTCAAATACTCCGCCAAGGCCGCTCTTTGCCGAAATGTGCAAATCGGCAACTTCTGCGCCGCCGCTTGTAACCGTTCCGCCGAGCGAGAGCCTGCCATCGTTGTCGAGGCCTATGTTGAGGGTTGCGCCGATATTTTCAAAAAGCATTTTTACGGCGAGCGAGAGGTCGTCGGCAGATACGGAAGTACCGCTCATTATCGCGCCGAAGATGTCGGCAAGAACGTTTTCTCCGTTTTCGTTTGCGCCGAGGAGCGCATCTAAAAGCGCGTTGATGATGATAACCGCGTCGGGCTCTTTAATGCCTCCGTCGCCGCCGTCAACAGTTATCGCAGAAATACCCGAAAGGCGGGCAATTTCGGCAACTATTTGCTCCGCTTCTCCGTCAGACTGCGCCGAGCCGCCGTTTATGGCGTCAATCAGCTTTTCTATCTGAACTTTGAGGTCACCTATCTGCGCGCTGACTTCGGCAATGTCGCGCTTCGTTATGTTGAGCACCTCATCGCCTATGCCTATTCTTATATAGGGGTCGCTGTCTGCCGCTTTGTTATTATAAATGAATGTGAACGCCGTGGCCGACCTGTTGGCTTCGCCGCTGTTTTGAAGAGAAAGCGTCGCCGTAACCGCAAGTTTGTTGAGCGTTCCGCCCACCCAATCGACTGCGGCAGAACCTTCTATACCTACGGCAACCCCGTCGATAATTGCGCCCGCATCGATATCGAAGTGAATCTGTTCCTCGTTGATTATAGCCTGCACCTGCTCAGAAACGGCAAGCGCGATTTCTATAACCTCGTTTATATCGAGGAA
>CALVNE010000089.1 GCA_944349515.1 uncultured Clostridia bacterium
GGGCTCTCCCCCATAAAACGAGGGTAGGAGTATTAGACAGTCTAAGAAAACTGTTCAATACTCCTACCCTTGTCCAAGGAAATGATTTGAAAAAACAGGCCCGAATAAAGGGTAGTGTCAAGGATTGGACCTGTTGACAAAGATAAAATATGGGCTGAGAAATCATGGGCTCAGCCCACATTTTATCCAGATATATTGCAGAAAAGATGGCCTTAGCCATCCTCTTGAGGTTTAATGCCATAGCAGACAGGAGGCACTCCTCAGTTGCTGCAAGAATGCCTCGTTTCCTGATTTTCAAAAGGTTATAAAATCAAATGAAACCAGCTGATGGATTTGCCCAAGCAAATGATTTTCGGAAATCTGTTTCTCTATGTCCAGAACCAACTTACTTATCTAACCGCTCTACCGTCCCATCATCCTCCATCCCTCCCTTTTATTTTAATTATACTATAGGGTTGGAGTTTTGAGGTGCTTTGTCAACAGCGCCCTTATCTACCTTATCAAATAAAGAGAACGTCAACAACGTTGCGGCATAAGAGTTTTCAGGTAAAGCAATCCCCGCTTTTCGACAAAATTATTCGAAAAGCGGGGATCGTTCACCTTCTTAAGATTTTATATTATCGGACTATATTTCGCTATGGTAACTATTTTTGTGTTCTCAACAGACCCGGAAAATCTATTTTATTTTGATGATTTCCAGCGGGAACTGTAGGGAATTTCTCTTTATCTCCACTCAAAAGCCGTTGATACGCAATATGAGCATTAATGAATTGTTGAGCTAAAAAAGCGTATTGGCGTGCTTTTTGTTTTCGGTCTTGCATATTTACTTGATCAAATTCACTGTGTGCAATCCTCACTCTTTCCTTGTCAATCTTCTTGAGCAGTTTTTCACACTCTTCTTCCAGAGAGTGAATTACCTTAGGAATTTGCTGATCCTGCACCCTTTCTAAGTCCTGGGCAGGTATCACCCAACAGTTGGATTTTTCTGCTATGCGACTGTCCGGTAATTTTTCACTATAGGAATTTGGAAACAGATACTTGACTTGTTTATCCCGAAGGAGGAGAAAGCCTGCTTGCCCATAGGGCTGCTCTCCATTGGTCAAGGACAGCACCTCTAAGAAGATCAAAATGCCATTTGAGTTCAAAAAACTATGAATTGTTTGGAAAACATCGCACCATTCCTCTGGTTCAATTTCATGCAAAACATTCATTAGGATAACTACGTCATATTTTCCAGATTTCTCTACCGCCTCTTTTTCTGTATAGTAGATGACATCCTTGGGACGCTTTTTAGCAGGGTAAATGTCATACGCTTTATAACAAAGAAGATGATTCCGCTCAGTCGTATCGGGAATAGCTAATTTCAGGCATTCCCATACTCTGCACTGCCCTGCACCATAATCAAGAATATTCAGTGGCCGTCCTGTTTGAATCTTGCGGAGAACTTCCAGAACTTTCAGTGTTTGCTCGTCCTTTCTATTGGCATTTCCCTTTGTATGGGGAAGGAGGAAATTTTCTACAATGAATCGGTAATTTTCCCAGTTTTCAATAGAACTGAGCAATTCATACATATCAATATTTTCCAATCCAACCAAATCATCATAGACGCGCTGATAGGTAGTGCTGCTAAGATTTAAGATCTCACTCTGATGCAGATATACTAGCCCTTCAAAGGGAAACTGTGGAAGAATAAAAATGGAGTGTGAGGCAATCCACATCCGAGATATTATGTCACAGCTATCAAGCATATCAAGCATTGTCAGCAGTGCTTTCGGATGGAGATGGAGTTCCGGCTCGTCCATCAGCAAAACGATCTTCTGATTTCCTTTACCGATATGGTTCAAATAGAACAAAAATGTACTCAGATAAAACAGCATTAATTCCCCAGGAGACAACTCCTTCAGACATTCCTCCAAGTTCAGAATCCGGGCACCGTCACCCAACTGCGCCATCATTATATGTCCATCTTTTTTCTCCTCTAATAAGGTACGGTTGAGTAATTGAGACAGGAAGATATTCAATTTTTTAATATCTTCACGTCGTTTTTGCTTTGCCCCTTTGGCTCGGACATTTAGTCCATTATAAACATCCTCCAAAAATGAGATTCCATCCTGTTCCACCAGCTTCAGGAAATCCTGAAAGTTTAGCAAGGAATCAGAATAGGTCGCATCGTAGAGCGACATACCGTCCTCGTTTTCCGGCAAATCCGCAGAAATATACGTGGCATGAATCTCAGGGAAATAGAGGGTAATGACTTGTACCCCGCTCTCACTATGCAAATAGTATTTCTCCAGAGCCTTCAGAAATCGAGTTTTTCCAGAGCCATTTCTCCCGATGATAAGGTTTTTAGCACAGAACTGGTGATTCACCACTCCGCGTAGCCCATGTTCCGAAAAAAAGGAATCATCTTGTATGACAAATGTATCGCTATCCATAATAGCCCTCCCATTTTGTCAATTTGGCTATATTTTACTATAATACCTTCTTTTTTTCAATCCCCTTTACAAAATTCCAAAATAGTAGTATAGTTATCTTAGAAAATTGTGGAAATTTGTACAGTGAGGGGATAATTTATGGTCAGCCAAAATAACTATTCCATCAGCGGTGTCGAACGAACAGATCTTGTAATTGGGCTGACTTATGCAGTTGGGACGCGAGCCAAGATCGTAACTGATGCGATAGAGAAACATTTATCAGAATTCAATTATTGTGCTCATATCATCAAAATATCCCATGAGATACTGCGTGCTGGTCAGGCTGACTCGAAGGAAGATAATTACAACCGAATAAGGGGACTAATGGATCGCGGTAATATTATGCGAAAAAATCCGGGGATTATGGTGTGCTTGCCCTGTTGGCAGTCGAGCTGATTCGGTCTGCCAGAGGGCAGGAAGATCAAAAACTTTTGCAGGACAGCAAGGTACAGGAACAGCTGGAGTCAGAGAAAACTGCTGGAGGGCAAATGGAGAAAGTAGGATTGCCCGGGCATGCGTTTATTATCTCTTCACTTAAGCATCCGCAGGAGGTAGAGGAGTTGCGTGAGATTTACTCCAGTTCCTTTTTCTTGGTTGCAATCAACGAGAGTGAAGATCAGCGACGTACAAACCTTGTTGACTCTAAAAACATCCGAGTCGGTGACGCAAAAGAACTGATTGAACGGGATGAGGGCGAGGATGAGTCCTTTGGTCAGCATACCCGGGATGTTTTCGAGATGGCCGATATCCACTTAACTTTAAATTCAAACGCTCCGGGCAAAAATGAGAAGTCCGAAAGAAGCGAGGAGCACTTGACGCAACAAGTTGACCGCCAGGTAGCCAGAATTCTGGACCTGATATTCGGCAACCCATTTATCACTCCAACTTTTGATGAATACGCCATGTTCATGGCCTACGCCTCTGGCCTACGTTCTGCGGACCTCAGTCGGCAGACTGGGGCCGTAATCACCACTCCACTTCAAGAAATCGTCGCCACTGGCGCAAACGAGGTTCCCAGGTTCGGGGGCGGTCAATATTGGCCAAACCCTGAAAATTTTGAAGATATACCTGGTGGAAGGGATTACACCAAGGGGAAGGATACCAACCGGGCCGAGCGTGCCCGAATTGTTGAAGAAATTGTAGGCCTTTTCGATTTCCACGGGGAGGACGAAAAAAAGGAGGAAGTCCGTCAGTCTCTCTTGCGTTCCAGCATCAAGTATCTAACGGAGTACAGTCGGCCGGTTCATGCAGAGATGTCGGCCATCATTGCCTGCGCACGGTCTGGCATTTCGCTCAATGGTGCGACTTTGTATTGTAGCACTTTTCCTTGTCACAATTGTGCCAAGCATATTATCAATGCGGGAATCCAGCGGGTAGTTTTCATTGAACCTTACCCCAAGAGTAAAACTATGGAACTATATAGCGATTCTGCCTCCATTACCCGAGAAAAAAACAAGGTAAGCTTCGAGGAATTTGTTGGGGTCGGTCCAAGAAGATTTTTTGATCTTTTTTCATTGAAACTGAGCAGCGGAAGGAGTATAATAAGGCAAACCAAGGATGGGATTGTCCGATGGGATCGTGTTTCTGCACGTCTGCGTTGTCCTCTGGTAATGTCCTATCCCGATCGTGAAAAACTTGAAATGGTTCGGTTGCGAACATTGCAGGAGAAAATTAACAAGCTGGAAGATTAGCCGGCAAAAAAATATGGAGGAGGATTCCCGTGTATAATCAAATCATTGCGGACATCGTAAAAAATGACCCCCTTTTTAAACAACTGATTGAGGAGATGTCTGACTGGCCCCCCCAGCGTCTCCGCTCGCTGTGTCTAAATCAGAACGATGTGGAGCTTGTTCAGGCAATTCTCTGCGTAGCCAGCTAATCCTTTTCCTTCCTAGAACTTACATATGCATTGCGGAAGCAGCCGGGCACTCATGGCCCGGCTGCTTTTCAAATCTGGGACAAACAAAAAGAGCATCTACTTACTTGAAGGCAAGACAAATAAGTAATATTGTACCGAGTTTACCGTCGTCATGCCGGTGATTGTGGCGTTAATCACAGTGGACTCGCTACACGCTATGTTTGTTTACAGAATTATCGTTTCTGGATGGAAAAGTTACTATAGGTAATAATTTTGCTTCTGATCCCTCGGACCTTATGCCGTCTAATCTGCACATAAGTACCACTTTGGGCGTAAAACCCAGTCCATTTGGGGGAGTACAATAACTTTTTTGTAGTTGTTGTTCACCATTAAAACGAATAAATGACCAGCTATCACTGTTAGCAAGGAAGTGCTGAAAGTAACCCGAGATTTTAGGTTGCTATTGGAAAATCTGTCAACCTTCATCTCTGCGCCGAGAGCCTTGCTATACTCGGTCCTGCTCCCCAATAGTGCTCGTATCTATAGAAATGTAGTAATTAGCAATATTATACTACACTATATAACCAAAATCGAGGCGGGATAGCGCATCCATATGTAAAGTATAAGCTAATGGATCTAGGACTCGAAAGCCATACCGGAAATCATAGGGTTTTGATCTTCAAAACAGAAAAATATGAGAAAAATTTAACCGTGTTTCGATTGCACATCCAGTTTTAGATAATTCTGGGGTTGTCGCTATCCTTGATGCGGGTAATATCGCTCAGAATAATATAGTCATCCCGGTTGGGGTTCCACTGCACATTGATCTCCGTTCCCCGGACAACCAGTTTATCCATTTTTGTGTTTCCCCATTTCCTTCAAAATTCCCTGACACCCTGCCAACACATCCTGCCAGGTGGCCTCGAAGTCGTCGGTGTACCAGGGATCGGCTACCTCCTGGTCCGGCCGACCAGCGTACTCCATCAAGAGGTGCATCTTCCCGTCGAAGTCGCCGCCGCAGATGTGGTACATATCGTGGAGATTTTCCCGGTCCATCCCGATCAGCAGATCGTACTGGTCGTAGTCGCTGTTTAGGAGCTGGCGGGCCGTTTTGCCAATACAGTCGATCCCGTGCTGGGCCAGCTTCTGCTGGGCGGGAGGATACACAGGATTGCCGATCTCCTCCCGGCTGGTAGCCGCTGATTCGATGTGGAATTCCTGCTCCAATCCCGCCTTTTTCACCAAGTCCTTCATCACAAACTCGGCCATTGGGCTCCTGCAAATATTGCCGTGACACACAAAAAGTATCCTTGTCATCCTGATTCTCGTACTCCTGAACTATTTCTTCCCGCTCAGTATAGCACATTCC
>CALVNE010000090.1 GCA_944349515.1 uncultured Clostridia bacterium
AAGGCGTCGGAGCAAAGCGGACTTTGCGCCGACGCTGGTGCGAGTGTTCTTACAGCATTTGAGCAAAAAAGCCCGTAATTACTAGGTTTTTCGGCATTCGGCAAGTGGCATTTTAGCGAAAAAACCGTTTTTCAAAGGCTCATTTTGGGGCGCTTCATGTTTTGAAGCGCCCTTTTTTCATGCCCGGGAGGTGATGCAAATGGGCGGTAAACTTGACACGAATTTAGGCGGCAAAATGGCTGCTTGCGATGACACTGTTATGCTTGGCGAATTCACTCTATTCAGGTCAATCCCACAAAAATACAGTCGTATCCCATTGCATTTAATTTTCTAGTCACATCAACCGTCAAATACTTTGCGTATGTTGACCTACTGTTTTTGTTCAGTCCGTGCATGTATCCAATCACATAGGTAATAACCTTCCCACTGCGCATTGTACTTATAAACTGTTCCTCGCTTACTGGGATGTTACCCTTTTTATACAAGCCGCTAATACTGTTATAGTATTGCCTTAAAAACGGTTCTGTACCAGTAGATGCAAGCGCCATGTGAAGGTATTCTGCAGAAGTTAATACTTGATTCACTACATCTCTTGTGCCTATTCCCGAGAATTTATCTTTATTGTGCATCAAGTATACTGCTTGCTCGTCCCAAAAAATTGCATCTGCAATTTCAACATTATTAATTAGTGCCGTATGAGAAACGAGAATGCTTTTATTCTTTTTCATTTCTACATTGTAGGCACTTTCATTTGCTGCGTCTTTCTTTTGAAGGCCAAATCTGTCAATCAGATTCTCTGCAATAGGCAAGTTCAGTTCATAGATTTTTCTGTATTCTTCAGTGAGGCGCTTCGCATACTTTTCTTCGAATACATACCACGATCCGTTGAATAAAATATACGGGTCTTTATTTTCTCCGCATTCAACAAAGCCCTGCAGAGCATCCATCAATTTGGTTTGTTGTAACACAAGGCCTCCATCATCTTTCAAGGCCATTATTGTCCATGACTTAAGCATGTCTTTGATTGCCGCGTTAGACCGTTTATCTTCTGGGATAAGGCCGATTACATCGCTGAACTCTATCGGCTCTGCTCTACGGATAAGTTCTTTTCCTTTGTTATTAGTCAGAACGTATTCGTCGGCCTCTGTGTAGTATGCAGTATAATCGTTGCCTGTAATCAAAAATTGTCCAATTTTTCCGTCTTTTAAAGTCGTAATTAACTCATCAAGCAATTTTGCGCTTTTGATTCCTTTTTTTCTCGCTTGAACAAGATAATTCAATACAAACTTATCTTTGCTGCTTTCAAGTTTGTTGACCGTTTTTATAAGTTTCTTGAGGCTTTCAATAGAAAGGGAACGACAGATAACAAGAGAGTCCTTATTAATCATGTTAAGCTTTTTGGTAGATGGTTCATTTTCATCAAATTCAATCCCAAGCTTGCCCGCGATTTCCCTGTCGGCCACAGCATTTATCTGACGAAAAACGCTATTTGTGCTATTCTCCATAAAAATGCTGGTAGAGTTTTTGTTTGTCCTTTGAGTTGCTGCGTGATTGCCCAGCAAATCATTTTGTATGAGTGCTTTGACTGCGGGATAGTCATCCGTTATAAGCTTAGGAAGTAGGTACAACCCAAAGTTTTTCTCTACATATGCTCTTATCCTGTGACTGCCGAAGCCGCCAGTTATGGCGTATACCGACTGATTGCATGGATAAAAGAGAACATATGAGACATTTGCATTCTCAATGAATCTTTTTCCCACTTCTTTCTGCTCATCATCGTATTCGTTATGTTCTATTATATCCTTTGCTAAATCACACCACAGTGGATGGTGAATGGTTTTGAATATCAAACCAGAAAAACCTCTATACTTTACTAAACAATATTCCGAACCAAAGCGGTCGTTTAACTCGGACGTGATTTTGTCAGTTAGCAGTTTGATTACTTCTTCGCTGTATTCTTTTTCATTGATTTCGTGTTGAATCACACAGGTTTTTCTTATTTCTGCATCTGAAAGCTTATAAATGCTGAACTGAGCCTGTGCTGAATCATTGTCTTTCGTTTTTGCCAATATCAAAACTCCTTTCATTTCGTAAATTAAAACTAGTGTCACGCCAAGCCCAGAGCGCAACCTCATTATAAATATTTTATCGTTGGCACAGTACATTTGCAACCAGATAAGTGCCCATATATTGTCGTTTGCTGACACGGATTTATAGGAGTTATTACTAATAATTGGTTTGCAGAACTAGTTATACATAGCGGCAGCCTAAGTTGAGACAAGCATCCACTTCATCATCGTGTCGAATTATCCGTTCCAGAATACCGCTAAAAACTCTTCTGCAACAACGTCCAGCTTTGTTTGAGATAATTGGCAAATGCCACTGCTTGCAATCTTGTTGTAATCAAGTCACCTTATCAAACTATGTGCACAGTCCATCCATTCGTGTTATCATCACCCTGCAATGCCTATATACAAGGAGATAATAACCATGAAATTCACACAAGAGGAAAAGCAGGCGCTCGTCAAGCGCTATCAGGACGGAAAAACGGTGGTTCAAATCTGTAGCGAAAACCAAATACCGCGCAGTACATTTTACCGCTGGATTCACATATACCAACAGACCGTCACTGAAAGCGGACTGGTAGTCACTCCAAGGGAATTCTTCTTATTGCAGCAAAAAGTAGAGAAACTACAGAACATCATTCGGGTGCTGAAAACAGTCAACTGCACTGCATCTGCGCCTTTACACGATAAGCTCAACGCTCTTGAATCCCTATACGGTCAATTCAGTGTACATACCATGTGCGACGCTCTTGACGTTTCCCGCGGCACGTTCTATAACCACATTTTCCGCAGTAAACACGGAGAGACGCTTGCAGC